>CAYVXS010000450.1:0-3209 GCA_964454885.1 uncultured Pirellulales bacterium | reverse complement strand
CCTTTCGTATGAAATCTCATGGAAAAAATGTGAAAAAAAGGGTGATATTTACGTTTCCAATATAGAGGTTAAAAGATTGGGTGATTTGAGTATGCCGGTGCCCGTGGAAGCGATTTTCGAAGACGGGGAAAGTTGTATTAAATTTACCAACCGGTTACTGAAGACAGATGCACTCCAATTCGAAAGCAGGATGCCTTTGAAGGATGCTCGATTGGACCCTGAAAATGCCCTTGCACTTATTGTCCCCCCGCCGTCCGCCGCCGGTAAACAATTGAGTAAGGAAATTCAAGAACTTCTCTGGACCGGAGCAGGAAAACAGGCCCTTGAGATTTTTGAGAAGGTAGGTAATCCCGCCCTATTGAATGCGGACAGCTGGTTCAAACTTGGCCTGATTTTATACGATGGCAAATATTATGCCGAGTCGTTGAAAGCATTTCAGTCCGCAGCGGATACGGCGGACAATAACTCATCGCGTTATTTCGTATTTAAGGTCTGGCAGGGACATGACCTGGATTTGCTCGGACAGCGGGACGAAGCTATAGAATGCTATAAAGAGGCCTTAAAATGCAAACAACAAGGCACCTGGGTACGGCACGACCAGTACGGCATTGTAATCGATCAAAACTGGGTCAAACAACGTATTGAAAAACCGTTCGTACGCGATGAATCCGACAATAAATAAATAGTCTATAGCGTACTCTAAGTTAAATCGTGTATAATATAAATTAAATCGTTGATACAGATTATATAATTAGAACGTCGTTTTTATTCGTAAAAGATCGAGTTTGACAGGTTAATTAATGGAAACGCTTAAATTATTACGTGATTATTTTCCGACGGCGGTTTTTACGGGCAGGTGTTTAGTTTTTATAAGCGAGGATTGGCGCGTCGAACTGACCGAGCACAAGGACAGTGATTTTAGTAATGCCAAAGGCCAGCCTGCGATTATACGTGTCAGGATTTTCAAAAGAGCATTAAACGGAGATTTGATTCCGGGTCATTACGAAGATTTTCAACTTGCTTTACTCGGTGAGCTTGCCGAGCAAATTGAGAAATATGTCCAGTTGGCTGTCGGAGTCAATTTACGAGAAAGTATTTAACAATTGAATCAGTAAATCTTCGGCGTGATCCGGATAATTTTATAAAATGGCTAATCTTACAATTCGGGAAGTTAATGAGGGTGTAGTTTTTACAGCGAAAATCGTACCGGGCAGCAGCTCGCCGACGAAGATTTGCGGCTTGCTCGATGGCATGTTGAAAGTCAAGGTCTCAGCCGCTCCGGAGAAGGGAAAAGCCAACCAATGCCTTATTAAATATCTTGCGGGAAAGCTCGGTGTGAAAAAAAATGTCTTTAGCATTCTTTCCGGCGAAACCTCCCCGATTAAACATATACAGGTCACAGGCCTTTCAAAAGAAACCTTGCTGAAGAAGCTAAATCTTAAATAGACAGGACATCTTTAATGCCTGACATACCATCTTTGCCTGCTCAAAACGATTTTGTGCATGAAGCTTCCCTGCGATATATGTTGAAGCTGGCCGCACCTATGGTGGTAACTACCATCTCATTTACTATTATGCAGTTCGTTGACAGGTTTATGGTCTCGCGCCTCGGAACTAATGCATTAGCGGCGATTTTACCTTCAAGTTTCGTGAGTTTTTTGCCGGGGGCGTTCGCGATAGGTTCGTTGGCCAGTCTTAATACTTTTGTCAGCCAGAGCCTTGGCAGAGGCGAAAAAAAGGAATGCTCGAATTATTTCTGGCAATCGTTATACATGGGATTCACGTATTTTTTTCTCGTATTGGTGATTATGTGGCCCGCCGCACCATGGATTTTCAGGATACTCGGCCAGCCGCAGGAAGTTCTCGATTTGGAAGTAATATACCTGCGAATCATTCTTTACGCTAATTTAGTGGCGGTCATTAACTGGTCGAGCAATCAGTTTTTCATGGGGATACATAAGCCGATTATCACAATGTATGCCTCTGTGTGCGGACAGGTCGTAAACATTGTTTTTAATTATTTATTGATTTTCGGTAAGTTCGGTTTTCCGGCGATGGGAATTGCCGGTGCCGGCTGGGGGACGTTTATCGGTATGACGGTCGCCAGCAGTATCAACGTATATGTATATTTAGGTAATAATATGAACTCGATTTTCCTGACGAGGCGAACATTGAATATAAGTCCCGAAAAGATGCTGGATTTATTGAAAGTCGGACTGCCGGCGGGATTCGGATTGATGATTAATGTTGCATTTTGGGGCGTGATTTTGTTCGGTTTGGTCGGGAAATTCGGGAAAGAAGCCCTGGCTGCAACAAGTGCGGTGCTGTCATATACCAGCCTGGCGATAATGCCGATTGTCGGTATAGGGACTGCTTTGACAGCGTTTGTTGGTAAAATGATCGGTAAGGGCAGAAAAGACCTGGCGGTCATGCAAACAAGCACGTGTGTGAAAATCGCTTTGGTCTATATGACCGTAATAGGGATATGCTATGTTATATTTAAGAGTACCCTGATGGGTTTTTGGTCCACCGACGAGAATGTCATCGAGATTGGAGTCAAGATTCTGGCTTGTGCCGCTTTATACCAGGTCTTTAATGCCGTAAGTGTAATTTACAGCGGCTCGCTTCGCGGTGCGGGGGACACGGTTTGGCTGGCGTTTGTTTCAGCGACAGGTGCCCTGCTGATATTGGGAATCGGCGGTTTTGTAGTAACTGTGTTTATTCCTTCTCTTAACGTCATAGGGCCATGGATTTTCGCCACGTTGAGTATTATTACTGTGGCGCTGGCTAATCGCTGGAGATTCAAGAGCAACAGGTGGATGAATATCGATCTGTTCAAACGTCGCTCGGCGGATGTGCCCGTTCAAACAGAACCTACGGCCGAGTAGTAAATTAATTAGTCGTTAATTTTTCGCAATCTGATGTTGCGAACTGCGCCGGTTGTCCTCCATGTTGCAATTCCCAAAGGTTGAGATAATTCGACCTCGATTCTGATGTCGATATCCCTGTCTGTAATGACAACATATACTATCTGTTCGTTGTCCAGCCATGCTTCGATACTCTCGGGAGTAACACGGAGAAAAACGTGATACCATCGTCCGTTCTCAAAAGGGATAAATTGTGTAGTTTCGTTCTCGGAGGCGTCGAAGCCGTCGATACTCGAGAGACCGCAGAGCCGTCCGCCCCAGCCTCCGAGGATTAGTGTGCAT
>CAYVXS010000449.1:2672-3215 GCA_964454885.1 uncultured Pirellulales bacterium | reverse complement strand
TGCTGCGGAGATTTTTCAGCCACTCGACCTGATGAGGAGGCAATTCAATCTTGTCACGGTCTCCGTCCGTTGTCGAGGCCAGGGCGGCCCCCTCTTCGCCTTCCAGCTCGTTTGTGATACCCATTACAATTACTACCGCATCCGCACTTCGGGCGACCCTGGCGGCCCATGGGTTTAGGCCCGCACCCGGCCGGTCCAGCAGGAATCCAAGCCTGTACTCGATAAAACTGCCGGGCTGCAGTTTGCCGGTCAGCCCTTCGACAACCGTGACCATTTCCTCACTGAGACCGTGGTAGTTTCCCAGCAGTACGTCGGTGTCATCGGCGCACGGACCTGTCACGAAAAGGAAACGCATATCTTTTTTCAACGGCAGGACGTTATTTTTATTTTTTAGCATAACGATGGACTTAACGGCGGCTTCCCGGGCGAGTAGCGTATGTTTTTTGCAGCGGATTACGGCCGGGGAAATCGTTGTGTACGGATTTCGCTGCGGCGGGTCGAACTGGCCGACCATGGACAGCTCGATCTCGACGCCCTTGAGCC
>CAYVXS010000449.1:0-2662 GCA_964454885.1 uncultured Pirellulales bacterium | reverse complement strand
TGAATCGAGTTTTAATCAGGGTGGCCAGTGACTTATCTATAGTCTCTTCCGTCACAAGTCCCTGGTTAACCGCTTCGACTAAATAGGAAAAGGTTTGGCCGCAGTTGAGGTTGACTCCGTTGTTGATTGCCAGAGCGGCGGATTCCACCGGTGTTTTTGTTATCTTATGCCCGCTGTCTAAATCTGAAAGGGCTCCACAGTCGGAAACGACATGTCCCTTGAATCCCCACTGCTCGCGGAGAATCTTTACGAGCAAAGTTTCGCTGCCGCAGCACGGCTCGTCGTTCGTGCGATTATACGCGCACATGACCGATTCCACTCCGGCATCGACCAACGCCTTGAAAGCGGGCAGATATGTTTCGAACAGGTCCTTCGGGCTTACCTTCGCATCGAAGGAGTGCCGGTCCGCTTCGGGTCCGCTGTGAACGGCATAGTGTTTCGCGCAGGCGGCCGCTTTGAGATATCTCGGATTGTCACCCTGCAGGCCCCTGACAAAGGCGGAACCCATCACGGAAGTCAGGTACGGGTCTTCACCGTAAGTTTCCTGCCCTCGTCCCCATCGCGGATCTCGGAAGATATTGATATTGGGTGTCCAGAATGTCAGGCCGCCGTATTGCACACGCCGTCCTTTACGGATCGCTGCGTTGTATTTGGCCCTGGCCTCGTCGGAAATCGCCGTAGAGATTCGGAAGATCAAATCTTCGTCGAACGTTGCGGCCATGCCGATCGCCTGCGGAAAAACGGTGGCTCGCCCGGCACGTGCAACGCCGTGAAGGCACTCGTTCCACCAGTTGTATTCCGGTACGTCGAGTCGTTCGATCGCCGGGCTGTTGTACATCATCTGCGAGACTTTCTCCTCCAGCGTCATTCGGGAGATTAAGTCCGCCACGCGGTCGTCGATGGGTGCGGATGGTTCCTTATATATTGTCCTCTCGGCGGGTTCTTTTTTGGAGGTGAATGGTATTATTATTCTGCGTCCTGTTTGGCTTGATCTTTCCTGGCATGATATTGTTAACAACAGAACCAAAGAGAATAATACGGTTGTGAAAAATATCGCTCTTTTCATATCGGGTGTCCTTTTAATCCTTCCGTGGTTTTGTTTATGTAAAATTCCTTTGTTTTTTATGTTTATTTTCATCAAAAAGGAACTTCAAAGATGAATAATTGTAAAAAGGATTATACCAACATTATTTTCATTCGACAAGTGTTTGAAATGGACAAAAAATCAAAGAAAATTCCAGCAGAATTTTCTGAATAAACGGAAAATATCTGCATTTTCGATCTGTCCATATAGTTTGCAGGTCCAATAAGAACGGGAGATTTCCAGCACAATCCTGCAAACCGATTTTCATCCTGACCGGCAAAGAAAATATCCGGAACAATGTCCGGTATCTATGAGTAATTTTATTGACAAACGGGGACAAAACGGATACAATATAGAAAAGTTGGGAGAGATAAATTTCTACTGTTGATATTCGCACTGCTCCTTTAATTTGTAACGTCAAATTGTTATATTTTAGCCGGCACCAAACCGGCAAACGAATGGGGGGAATGATGAGAAAGTTACAAACTATTGTAATCATTATTTCGGTCTCGTTAACTTTTACAAGTTCTTCCGCATGGGCGGGTTTAATAAACGGCAGCTTCGAGCTTGGGACCGATCCGGGTGCGTATATGACACTCAACCCGGGGGCGACCGACATTACCGGCTGGACTATTACCGGCCAGCTCGACTATATCGGCACATACTGGCAGGCCTCGGACGGCAGCCGGTCTCTGGACCTTTCCGGATTATCCGCAGGCAGTCTCCAGCAGGATATTGATACGGTTGTCGGATATACATACATTGTCAATTTCGATATGGCGGGCAATCCAGACGGCGACCCGACTCTCAAACAGTTGGTTGTCGAAGCGGTTGGCGTGGATGCACAGGCGTTTGACTTCGATATCACGGGACATACGAAATCGGACATGGGATGGCAGACCATGACGTGGTCGTTCGTGGCAAACTCAACCACAACCACGCTGAAATTCACTTCGCTCGTCGGTGACACCGGCTGGGGTCCGGCACTGGACAATGTCTCTGTCACAGCCATCCCCGCACCGGCGGCCCTGATGCTTCTCGGTATAGGTACCGGTATTGTCGGATGGTTACGTAAGAGCAGAATATTATAACTGCAGAATAACATATAAAATTCTACAGGGCCGTGAATATCAATCACGGCCTTTTTTTTGTCCGTTCGTTTTCAATCATGGTAAATTCTCTTGCGGATAAATTGGGTTTGTTTTCAATTTTTTTTACCGCTGCGAAGTTATACGAAGCCGGGTGTTTTTCATTATTTTTGACCTCCGGAGCAGGTCCGGGGGCTAATCCTTTGCTGAACTCCTCATCCAATTCAAATTCCTCCGCCTCGATAGCCTTATTGGTCTGCTCCAACTGGCGTATTAGCTTACGCTTATGAAGCTCGTCCATAGTCTTTTTCAGGCTGTTTTCGAGCCGTCGTTCGTACATCAAAAGCCGTTCCAATACCCGCGAATTGGAAAAATCGCTTATAACCGCCCTGCCTAACACCAAATCCGGACCGGCACCCCGCGGGTCATCCCGCATCCCTTTCGGCAGCATCGAATTGAGCTGCTTTTGGTAAGGACTCGGCTCATCTTT
>CAYVXS010000448.1:0-3232 GCA_964454885.1 uncultured Pirellulales bacterium | reverse complement strand
CATCCTGAGACATTTTGCGTAGTATAAGAAAAACAATATGTGCAATACGAAATACGCAAATCCGGTATCGCGAAAAGTGCGTGCAAGCCGCTTGAAAAACGGTTTCACATTGGCGGAATTGCTCGTTGTGGTTGTCGTGATTTCGTTGTTTATCCTTTTGGCACAGTTACATCTATTCAGACTGATGAGAAAAAATACTTTCAAGGCACAAATACAGCAGCTTATCTCGACGATGCAAATGGCCGCAACCGCAGCAGCCGAAAGCGATAGAAGATATGAGGTGATTATCGACATAGATGAACAAAGTTTCCTGCTCCGGGAGATAACCACACCTGATTTGACCGAAGTCCTGGACGAGGAAATTATTCTACAGGACAGGTTAAGTAATAACTGCCGGATTGTTTACGTGGAATTCGATGATGGAGACTTCACCCATGAAGGGCGGGCAAAGTTCAGGGCCGGGCATTCCGGCTGGGCGTTCGGCGGGAAAATCGTCCTGCTCGACGAGAAAGAAAAACCGTATTCGGTCGTAGTGAACCGGCTAAACAGAATTATAAAGTTAGAAGAAGGTGACGTAAGGCTTTTGGAGCCGAAATATAAAGATGACCTCGTATTCTAAAAAAAACACAGTTTTCGGCATGACTTGTCGCTTATCACGTAAGCGCACCGGAAAAGCCTTCACTCTCGTCGAGGTTTTAACGGCTTTGGCGATTCTTGCGCTGATGAGCTCGAGCATATTGGTTGTTATCAACCGCTGCATTACCTCCTCGACAAATTCGGTCCTGCAGATGCATGCCTTCGAGGTGGCAAGAGAAAATATGGAAACTCTTTTGTCTAAGGATTCCGTCCAGGAAAGCATCGAGTACGGCACCAGTGACAAGTATCCGGAAATTGATTGGCAGACTGTAGTCGAGACCTTTTACGAACCGATAACATCCAGTATGTGGCTCAGGGGTGTTTGTACCGCAGAATACACAGACGCATCGGGGAAAGAGCAGACCGTTGAGCTGATGCACTGGCTGACAGGTTTGACCAGGGAACAACTGCTCCAAATTATGAATCAACAGGGCGAAGAGCTGCTGGCCGCTCAGCTCCTCGAAACGATAGAGGAAGCCGCCGAGTATGCAAATGTAGATTCCCAAACCATAGAAACGTGGATTGACAACGGCATGAAGACTACCGAGGACGGCTTTTTCATCAAAAGTAACCTTGATATCTATATGCAGACCGACGGAAATCCGAGTCCCGAGGACAAAAACAGGCAAATATCTTCCAGGGCCGAGCTGAAAGGGCAAAATACCGGACAAAGCGAAGGCGATATAGATCCCAAGACGGGCCTGCCGTATGAAGAGCTTGAAAAAATGGATATATCTCAAATTTGGGATATTTTAAAGAATCGACAGCAATAAAAACATTTGGTTTGATTATGATAACCGGTTTACACAATAAAATACGAAAGTCTTCGAATATATGCGAAATGCGAACAGGATTTTCTCTGGCAGAGGTCCTGGCGGCCGTAACAATAGGTTCCATGATTCTTGTTGCCGTCCTGAGCATATATAACAGAGCTGAAAAATCGGCCGTTAAAGTTACACAAAGACTCCAGAGCACACAGTTGTCATCGGAAGTTCTTCAGCGGATAGCGGAAGATCTCGACAGGATAATTTCGTCCGACACGGATACGACCATAAATATCCAGAATAAATTCAAAAACGGCTTTCCCGCCGCCAAGCTTACTATCACGAAAACCATCAAAGACAATGCAAACAAGGAACAGACATTCGAGGAAATAGTTTGGCAGAGTCTTTACGACTACGAGAGTCCGGACACCGGTCTTGTTTTGTATCGCGGTTATAGCGGGATTGCACTCGAAGATAAACTTCTCGATAAAAATAAAGACGACCTTGAGCTGAACCGTTCGGCGCCCATCTGCAGCGGCGTAACTTTCTTCGAAATAAATGCGATTCAGAACGGAAAACCTGTGAATAAATGGAACGGCCCGCCGCCTTCCGGTATCACGGTGACATTGTCTTTTGCCGAACCGTATAAAGGAGTTAACGGCACTTTGGATGTGCCGGACGCAGAAAAAGATACGCGAACTATAGCCATCGACAGGACCAGAAAAATCCAGTTTGCACTGGAAATTGAAAAATCCCCCGAGGACACGAATACACCGAAGCCGGCGGATATAAACGGCGAGAAAAAATCACCTTTAAGAGACCGGATAACACCGGGAACAGGCAAATAATGAATAAAGGCCTATATAACAGGGATATGTCACAAAACCGTCACGGCATCGTATTGCTGGTGACATTGGTGCTGCTTGTCGTGCTGGCCATTCTGGGTTACACACTGACCAGCAAAGTATCCGCAGATCGCCACCGCAAGCAGTATATCATAGACTACAGCAAGGCCAGGTACGGATGCGACTCGGCGGTCAAATATACCCTTGCTACCCTGGAAGAAATCAATTCGCAGCTTATCAGCCGGCCGAATGAGCCGGATTTTTCCGATTTGTACGCTCTTGATGAGATCGGATACCAGGCATTTGTGGAACAATGGCAGAGCCAATCAGGCCAGACAAAAAATAACCGCAGGATTAGCGATGCCGATAAAACCGACGATATAAATAACCCGGACGATACAAATAGTTACAACAGTCTCGATTCTATAGTGGTTCGCGGACCTTACGGCCCCCCCTGGCCCCTCGTGACGGAACCGGCGGAATTCGAGATCGGCTCGGTAAAAATCCGAATCGAAATCGAAGATGAAAATGCAAAATACCCCCTCGGCTGGGCCTTATTAGATTATCCCGAGCTGAATCCAGAAGCCGAAGCGGGATTCGTGACTTTTTGCGAAATGGCGGGACTCGACGCCCAACGAATAGAATCGCTCAGAGGCGAATTGAACACGATAGCTGAAATAAAACCGTTCAAGCTCGATTTCAAACCGATAACAACGGTCACAAGAACACCGGTAACACAAACGAGAACCGGAAGTACTATCAGGAAAAGCTCTACCGGTAAAGTAACCGCTGCTCCGCGGGTACAGAGAAAAGTCTTAACTATCCCAGCCCAGATTTCCGAGCAGAACACAAATTTCTCCCGGCTTTTTCACAGCTCACTGCTTGACACCGAAGCTCTCGCTAAGCCGAACGAAATGACCGGAAGCAGAAAAGAATCCGCCCTGAAATACATGGGAATCTGGGGCTCTCGACAAATCAATATCAACA
>CAYVXS010000447.1:0-3233 GCA_964454885.1 uncultured Pirellulales bacterium | reverse complement strand
AGATCAACCGCATAAGATGTCTGAGATACCGGTTCTGCCTTATCTAGTGTTGTCTCCGTTTCTTGCAGGCCGAGAGACTCTAAGGCCTCTTCATTAATACCTGTTACAGGAATATGGAAACCGACTCGATAGATTACAATTGCCGCAACAACAGCTATCAGTATCAAAAGCAACGGAATGTTATTCTTCTCTGGAAGGAACTTCATTTAATTATCTCCTAAATTGCCTTCTTTTTTGCATTAGACCCGAATCTTCTCGGAGTGCTTTAAATGACGGTCACTCCGGAGAGTCTTTAGCATCAAGCTCGAAAATCAAGGAATACGTCGCAGTGGTGAATATATCCTCCGACAGCAGCATGGGCAAGAGAAAAATGTGCCCTCTATGGCATAGTTTAGGTTAGAAACCATCCTACAAAATTACGCGTTCGATGCAGGCTGGATTCCCGTTCCTTCGGCTTTACTCAGGACAGGTTCCACGGGAATGACAGAAAAAGCAGAAAACTGTACTATAAGTTAGTGGTTGCTGCGCCTGCTTTTAGATTTTCGGATTGAGAAACGTTGTCGCGGGCCGTCGATGGTAAGAATGAGCTTATTCAGAAATTTTCCCCTGCCAAGAAGAAAGGCACCACAGTCTTCCACGAAGTCAACAGGCGTATCAGGTATTGTATAAAGTACTTTACTGCCGAACATTCCATTCGGTAATGTTTCCAGAATATCAACACGTGAGGTATGAGCGAAAGCATACGATTGTCCACCGGCTGTTTTTACTATTTTACGAGTACCCATTTTCAGTTTTTGGCCCAGTTGAATTGCTGCCTGTGCCGGGAATACGCAGTCATCCGCGCTGGTATCTACAATTGCTAATGCAATAATTCCAAGTTTTGTTGCAGGATTAGTCACTCTTATCCATTACATAGGTCGCGGAGGATCGGATGATACAGAAGTGAAACGATAGTTATTAATCGGCATTTTCTTTAATAGATATAGGTTACGTCTTCCTTAGGCACGAAAACAATAGCAGGGGTATCTACTCCTTTTTGCCGTGCCTTCTCAATTGCTGTTCCGGCGTTCCGGCCGGACGCGATAACCTTCTTGCCTTCGGAGGGGCTGAATGCTACATACATACCTTGATACTTGGATTCCACTGTTAGCTTTAGTTGGTTTTTAACATTTTTTTTCGGCATATTTGATGTTTCCTTGGTTTTTGATATATCACCGTGCAAATTATAACGAGTATTGGTGTAAATGTCAAATTCTATAATAATACCGGTGAAATGCTTTGCCCTTTTTCGGTATGTCTTGAGAATAATCGTAAAACTTCCCTTTTAATTCCGGAGAAATATGCGTATAATCTGCGTTTGATTGTTTATCGCTTATTGCTTCTTTTTGGTGTGTTTATGTCCTATTTTCGTGAAAATATAGAGAAAATCAAAGGTTACCAGCCGGGATTTCAGCCTTCTCAAAAGGAGGTTATCAAGCTCAATACCAATGAAAATCCCTATCCGCCTTCGCAGGAGATGATGAAGGCTTTAGCGGAAATAAATCCCGAGCAGCTCCGAAGATATCCCGATCCCGTAGGCAGCAAGTTCCGCAAAGCGGCGGCGGAAGTTAATAATGTCGAGCCGGATTTTATTATGTGCTGCAACGGTGGAGACGACTTGCTGCGGATGGCCTTTCAGGCGTTTTGCGATGAAAATCGGCCCGTCGCGTATCCCGTTCCGACGTATTCATTGTATCCGGTCCTGGCGGATGTGCAAAACTGCCCGGCTATAGAAATCCCTTTCGATGACGAATTTAATCTGCCGGCTAAATTGGCCGGTACGAATGCGGCAATGACGATAGTATGCAATCCGAACGCACCAACGGGAAGTTTTATTAGCGTCAATGAGATTGCTTCGTTGGCCGACGAAATCAACGGCGTATTATTAATCGACGAGGCGTATGTGGATTTTTCGCAGCAAAATTGCACCGGATTGGTGAAGGATTTTGACAATGTTGTAATTTTACGGTCGATGAGCAAGGGATATTCGCTCGCGGGGATGCGGTTCGGCTACGCCATCGCCCGGCCGGAATTGATTGCGGGTTTGATGAAGGTCAAAGATTCGTACAACGTCGATGCGGTTGCCATCGAGGCCGCTACGGCGGCGATAAAAGACCAGAAGTATTTCAAAGAAAACGTGGAAAAAGTCAAAACCGAGCGGGCAAGATTGACCGAGCAATTAAAAAATCTGGGTTTCGATGTGCCGGATAGTTTCAGCAATTTCGTATTGGCTCGATGCAAAAACGGCGGGGCGGCGGATGTTTACGAAAAGCTCACTGGGAGAAATATCTATGTTCGGTACTTTTCATATCCGAGGCTCGAAGATAAACTGAGAATCACGGTGGGTAAGCCGGAGCAGGATGACAAATTGTTGGCCGCTTTGAAAGATATTTTGGCGACCGAGCCGTCGCAATTATAAAAGGATATTGTTATGCAAGACAGAACTGCGAAGATACAAAGGCAGACAAAAGAGACCGATGTCAGCGTGGAGCTTAACCTGGACGGCGCCGGGAAATATGAAATCGATACCGGCATAGGTTTTCTTGACCACATGCTAACCCACCTGAGCAAGCACAGTAAGATCGATATGGTCGTCAAGGCCAAAGGCGACCTCCATGTCGATGCACACCACACGGTCGAGGATATTGCGATTTGTCTCGGTGAGTCCCTGCTAAAGGCCCTCGGCGATAAAAAGGGAATCGCCCGGTACGGCCATAGCTCCGTACCGATGGAGGATGCCCTGGCCAATGTCTCGGTGGATTTGTCGGGAAGGGCCAATTGCATCTATAACGTCGAGTACCGCACGGATAAAATCGGCGATTTCGATGTCGAATGTCTGGAGGAAATGCTCCGGAGTTTTTCGAACAACGGCAAATTCAATCTGCATATAAACGTCCCGTACGGGACTAACAGTCACCACATAGCCGAGGCTATTTTCAAAGGGCTGGGTAAATCGCTGGGTGCGGCGGTTAGTGTCATCGGGACGGATGTTCCGAGTACGAAGGGGATATTGTGATAGAAGAGCGCGAGGCCGATTTTCGAATAGGAATCGGCACGGACATCCACCGTCTGGTCGAGGACAGGAAGCTGATGCTTTGCGGGGTCTATGTACCGTATCCTGCCGGTCTGGCCGGTCACAGCGACGGCGACGTGGGTCTGCACGCTGTTATCGATGCGCTGCTCGGGGCTTCCGG
>CAYVXS010000446.1:0-3240 GCA_964454885.1 uncultured Pirellulales bacterium | reverse complement strand
ACCTCATTCGGTATTGGATAAAACGTTTATTCAATCCTGTAAAATATCGTTGAATCTAAGAAATGCTGGAATGTGGGCTCCTGATTGGAAGTTTGGTGACCCAGAAGATCTGACAAGAGCCCAGCGCATTTTTACTCTGGGAGTCAACTTGACCTTATAGGATATCATTTATTACACATTTAACGAAAATAAGTCATGAGAAGTAAAAATAATAACAAGAATAGAGCCATTTGGAGTGTTTTAGTAGCACTTATATTGGTAAGTTCATGTTCGGAGGATTTCCTTGAACCAGAACCTCTTTCTTTTTTCGCCCCCGAGAATGCATTATTAAGTGAATCAGGTTTACAGGCTGTTCTCGATAACGCTTTAGGTTCAATGAGGTTTGAAATAAGCTCAAGTAATTCACCTTTTCTGGCCAATCTAAAATTCTCTGATGTTGGAGTTTGCGGTTCGACTGGCAACATTCGACCCTGGCAAGATTTAAACAAACAAATGTTACCCTCTGCAACAGCTTGGGAATTTGGTTATAGTAATATCGATTGGTATTGGGATGAGTCATACGGGCTCATCAAAGACTGCAATACAGTAATAAACCGTATCGACGATGTAGAGTTCAGTTCAGTGGACAAAAAAAATGCATTACTTGGAAGTGCTTATTTCTTTAGGGCCTATCGATATTACGCGAAAACATTACAGTATGGCGATGTACCTTTGATTCTAGAAGAATTGGATAAACCCAAGGTTGATTTCTTCACTTACACTAAAGAATCCATCTGGAAGAAAATGATTAAAGACTTGGAATTTGCAGTACAACACGTGCCCGAAGCCGACCAAGTTGGCAGGGGGCAAGTTACAAAAGCAGCTTGCCGGCACCTTTTGGCAAAATACTATCTCTTGGAAGGAAGGTTTGATGACGCTATAGAACAAACTTCCGCAATCATTGATGGTGGAGTTCACAGCTTGGTGACCGATAGGTTTGGTGTTGATGCAGATATTCCCAAGAAGGATGTGATTTGGGATTTGCATCGGCCATTGAATAAAAGCGCTAATCCAGAAGGATTGCTTGTAACTGTAGATCGTTACGGAATGGAGGGAAACACTTCTGGTACAGGCTGGATGAGAAATGCTGTCCCCTTTTTCCCAAGGAATATTGTCACACCAGATGGGGCCACTGGAACCAGTGATACGCCTGAATTAGAGTACCCTCTAGTTGATAATTATGGGCGTGGTATCGCATGGATCAGCGAGTCGGGTTACACACGGCGTGATGTTTGGGTCGTTAATGGAGTAATGGATTGGACTGATTATCGTCACCGTAGTGATAATGGAAACTGGATGACCATGGAGCAACTAGTTTACAATAATCCTGCATTGAAAGGAGTAAATGAATGGTATGGGAAAAATCTTCGTTTATTTAATAATGAAGGAACGGTGCTCTGCTCTGATACTATACGTTCCTGGTTTCCATGGCCACATTACAAGACCTGGATAGAGGATCCGGATAATCCTAAGCCAGAGGGCGGTCCCGGAGATTGGTATGTTTACCGTCTGGCTGAAACGTATCTATTACGTGCTGAGGCTTACGTTTGGAAAGGAGACTGGCAGAGTGCTGCCGACGATATCAACACCATCCGACAACGGGCTAATGCACAATATATGTACACGCCGGATGATATCTCGCAGCAAAGGATAAGTGCTGTACTTGATGAAAGAAACCGCGAGTTATACTTGGAAGAACCACGTAAAGTAGAATTAACTCGAATCGCATATATTTATGCCAGTACGGGGAAACCCTGTTACAATGGAAAAACATATAGTCTAAGTAATATTTCACAGGATAATTTTTACTATGACAGGGTAAATGATATTAGCGATTTCTACAATAAAAATGTTCCAACCAACCCTGGTAACTACTTTACCGTTTCACCACATCATATTTATTGGCCAATACAAGAGGATGTGATTAAAAGCAATACGGATGGTGTAATCAATCAAAACGAAGGTTACCCTGGTTCCGAAGATAATGTGCCACCGTTGGTTTACGATGGAGAATAGTGCTGACAATATCTTAAAGCTGCGTGGCCAGAAAACAGGCTACGCAGCTTGAGCTTACTTAAGCATAAATTCATATAGATGCTAAGAACACTAAAGCAACCTGAAGCGTTCTAATATACCATCTACACTAGTAACTATTTCCACTCGAATCTTTAGCTGGATGAATGGATAGTATAAGATTTTGCCTCATACTAATATTCTACTGAAACATGGATTTGCGGTCTGCCGATGGGTAGGTCTGCTGCTAGAATGTTAATTCATTATGTTAGGTAAGGTTGTTATCTCATGGGGTGATTAATATTTCAACACTAAATAGGAATAATCAATCATTGGTTTGCTTTTCAATGCAGTAGAACTTAATAAATAAGGATACTTTAATCACAACTATAAAACAAAAAGATGAAACGAAGATTATTTTTAAGAAACAGTGCTGCCACTGCAGCAGGGATTATTTGTGCACCGACAATAGTCCCCTCCTCGGTTTTTGGAAAAAATGCACCAAGTAATAAAATAAATATTGGACAGATAGGGGTTGGAAGAAGGGCTATTCGTAGTGACATGCCGAATGTTATGAAACATGATATTGCAAGGATTATAGCATGCAGTGATTTAGATAGCAAACGTTTGTCCGATGGGAAAAAATTGATCGAAGATTATTATAACAAGAAAACCAGAAGCAATCAGTATGTGGATGTAAAAATGTATGAAGATTATAAGGAGATGTTGCTGAATCCCGACATTGATGCTGTAATCATTAGCACACCTGATCATTGGCATGCTCAGCCGGCAATTGAAGCTGCCTTAAAGGGTAAGGACATTTATTTGCAAAAACCAAATACTTTAACTGTTGCAGAGGGCAGGTTACTAAGTAATGTAGTTAATCAACAGGGTGTAATATTGCAGGTTGGCACACAAGTACGATCAATTCAGCAACAATATAGAAGGGCTGCTGAACTTGTTCGAAACGGGAGGATTGGCAAATTGCAAACTGTAAAACTCAGTTTTCCAGGAGATCCACCTGGTCCTATAGCAAACGAAATGCCTGTACCTCCTAATTTAAATTACGATATGTGGTTGGGTTCTACTCCTGAAGTTTTTTATACTGAGATAGGCGTGCATCCCCAGACAGGATATGATCGTCCTGGATGGTTAAGACGAGAACAATTTGGCGCTGGTATGATTACT
>CAYVXS010000445.1:0-3243 GCA_964454885.1 uncultured Pirellulales bacterium | reverse complement strand
TCGTTATATTTGCCATTGTCAGTGTAATTGGTTTTTTGGCTTATGGTTTTAAGGGGATCGGTAAATTTTCATCGGAGTTTCTGCCCTGGAACCTGACGCCGAACCAGTACGCTCTTATCTTCATGGGGATAACCACCCTGTACGTTGTCAAAGGGGGAATGCACAGCGTGGTTTTAACCGAACTGATACAATTCGTCATAATGACGGTAGCATCTATCGCCGTCGGTATAATCGCCATGAATCATGTCACTTCCGGACAAATCTCTCAATTAGTACCGCAGGGATGGGATCAATTGCATTTCGGATGGAAGCTTAATTTAGACTGGAGTGGAATATTCGATATAGTAAATACCAAAATGGCCGGTGACGGTTACACTTTGTTCACGTGCTTCATGATGATGATTGTCTTCAAAGGTTTTCTTGTAAGTGCCGCCGGTCCTGCTCCAAACTATGATATGCAGAGAATTCTGGCTACAAAAAATCCTAAAGAAGCATCCAAAATGAGCGGTTTTGTTTCCGTGGCTCTTTTTTTCCCGAGATACATGCTGATAACAGGTTTAGTAGTACTGGCAATTGTCAATCTTATGCCGGACCTGAAAGCCATGGGTGATGCTGAAGGCACTGAAGCTCGGGTAATTGCTTTGACAAGTGAACGGATGGGTGTCGATATGTCTGATGTAACGCGTGAAACCTCGTTCGTGAACGGACAGAATTCCAATGCACAGAGTAAAGTTGAGTTCGTGAAAAAAATTGGAAGCGAATTCGATATAGACATAGGGGACAAGGAAGCCAAGAAAATACAGACGGTAGGTGCTGCGGTTAATTATATCGTTGATAAAAAAACCGATTTGGAAATGATTTTGCCGATGGCAATGAACAGATTCGTTCCAACAGGTCTTTTAGGGATATTAATGGCCGGCTTGATAGCGGCGTTTATGTCAACTTTTGCAGCAACAGTCAACGCGGCCCCGGCTTATATCGTCAACGATATTTATAAACGCTATATCAATCCCACCGCCTCTGATAAGCAGTATGTCAGGATGAGTATTATCATTTCACTCGCCGTTGTAGTTGTCGGCATTACGTTCGGGCTTTTTGTCGTTGAGTCGATAGATTCGGTGACACAGTGGATAGTCTCTTCCCTGTGGGGTGGATACGCCGCGGCAAATGTCCTTAAATGGCACTGGTGGCGATTCAACGGTTACGGTTATTTCTGGGGGATGATCACCGGTCTGGTCGCGTCACTTACGTTGCCGTTATTTATGACATTACCAGATTTTTACATATTCCCGTTTATTTTAGTCATCTCCCTGGTCGGTTGTTTCGCCGGGACGTTACTGACCAAACCGGAAAGTGATGAAGTCCTCAAATCGTTCTACAAGACAGTGCGTCCGTGGGGATTCTGGAAACCGATACACGAGAAGGTCATTCAGGAAGACCCGACATTCGAAGGCAATAAAAATTTCAAAAAAGATTTATTCAATGTTATTATTGGAATTATCTGGCAGACGTCACTTATTGTTATTCCGATATACCTGATTATAAAAGAGAGAGCTTCCTTAATTACGGCGATTATTATCCTTGCGATTACTTCGATAATTCTCAAGAAGAACTGGTATAATAAATTAACCGATTAGGGACAAGTGATTACAGTAGAGCAAGCTGAAGTGTCTCTATGAATTATTTTCTTTAGGCACTCCAAACTTTTGTTATATCTATTCCATCTTCACAAAGAGGTCATGAACATTGCAAGAGAGAAGAAGGTGGTTCGTTGTGCTATATTAGGTAGATCGATATTTGCGGAACTTGTTTCCTGTTTTATGACTTTTTTCGCCAGCCGCAGCAGTTGTGATCGGATTGTAATCCCTGCCTGTTTTGCGGCAATCATATTGATTTCAAATTGTACTTTTTTTTCCGCCATTATCAGATTGATGATGCCTCCGGCTTCGAGAAAACCTTTGTAATCTGCGACCGTGAGAACACCGTATTCTTTTACGGATCCGAGGATATTCGGTGTAAATATTTTTTCCGAAGGGCTGATAAATAACAGATGTGATTCCCGGATAGCCTTGATTTGAGGATGTTCCTTTGAAGGATTATCCTGTTCGGAAAGTCCTTTATATTGTTTTACGATAACTTTTTTGCCTTCTATCGACTTGTTTTTTATACTATCAAAGTCGTCCTTGAAAACATTTTCGCCAATTATACCGATGATTATCGGCTCATTCGGGTCTTTTGTCTTTGATTTCGGCCATTCTACGAACTTCAGAAAGTTAAAAAGAAACGCGGCCTTGATCTGGTATTCCTGGCTCGTGATGTCATCGCCCATGACCGGCTGCAGGAAGGACACCAGGAGCAGCCATGATGTGAGTATTATATATGTGACAGTTTTGCTATTCATTATTAATTCACTATTTACGCATTTTATATTTAATTCGTCAATATATGTTTTAAAACTTTAAAAGCAAACTGACGAAAAATGTTCTTCCCGGTACTTCGTGACCCGTATATGTATTGCTTTCTCTGATCGGATCGTGTGTTTTATTTAGTAAATCTCTTACTCCGACCATTAGCTCTCCTTTTTCCCTGTTGAGGATTTTCGAGATATTCAAATCCAGACGATGAGAGGCATTAACATCATTGTTACCTGTTGCCGGATTGCCTGGTGTTGTATCGGTATAAGCATAGTTAGTGTTAAATGTCCAGTCGGGTTGCAGGTGATATCGATATCGCAAACCGGCTTTGTGTTTTGCCGGTAGAAAGGCTGAAACATCCTGGTTTGAACTATCCGGCTCGAATTTATTATAGCTATACCAGCCTGATATCCTGCCCCATTTTTTTTCGAGAGCTATTTCAAGTTCACCACCCCATGCTTTGGCCCCGTTGAGGTTATCTGCTGTTGCGTAAGTTTGACCGAGCATGTTTGTAGTTTTACGATACCCGATGAGTTTATCGAATTTTTGATAATAAGCGTCGGCACGCAGGGATAATGTTTTTGAAAGCATTGTGACATAGCCGGTTTCGAGACAGAAAATCTCCTCGTTTTCGAGGCTTCTTGGGGCAGTAACGTTCAATAGATACAGTGGCCCCATCGGTAACAGAGTGCTGGATGCCTCTCTTAGTTCGGCTAAAGGGGTGCTGAAAGCTTTTGCCGCACTGAATCGAAGAACATTATTTTCTGCCTTATCGGACTTATAAAAGGCGGTCGATCGACCGGACCAGTCGGTCTTTGTACCGGAATAA
>CAYVXS010000444.1:0-3245 GCA_964454885.1 uncultured Pirellulales bacterium | reverse complement strand
CAAAATGAAAGCGATATTACTGCAGCCGAATTGAAAGTTAAATTTGCGCGAATGGATATTAAAAAATACCTCGGCCAGATAGCATCGGAAAAAGTGCTTGCAACAGCAAGCCTGGAATCGCTTTCGGATATAGATATGGACTTGCTTCTCAAAGAGATTGAGGATTCGAATTCGTTGTGCGAGGCATCTCAGAAAATGCTCGATTTAACAAACAGCATAACCATAGTCGAGTCGGATATGGAGGAAGCAAAGAGAAATTTAACTGGAACCAAGAAGCTCTTCGATCACCAATATGCATCGGAATCTGATCTTAAGAAAGCTGAACTTCAGGTAGAGCGTCAAAAGATTAACAAAGAAAAAAACGAAATCTCCCTGGCTCTTTTTAAGGAATTCGAATTCCCCAAGCAGGTCGAACAGTTTTTGAGCAATTATCTGGAGGCTAAGCTGTCCTTGGAGCGAACGGAAAGTAGCGCCCGTTCGCAACTCGCCCAGGCCAAAGCAAGACTTGCCAGCGCGGAATCGTCGCTTAAAACCAGACAAGAACGCCTGAAAACTACAAAAGAACAAATCGAGTCATGCACCATCAGGGCACCGTCACCCGGCCAGGTTGTTTATTATTCGAGTATGGAGAGATATGTGAGATATCCGATTGAGCAGGGAGCGCAAATCTCACGAGGTTATCCGATGATAGTGATACCCGATACAACCCAGTTGAAAGTCGAGATTAAGGTCCACGAAACATGGATAAATAAAATCGATGTTAACCAACCGGCGAAGATAACCACTACGGCGTTCCCGGACAAAGTTTTTACCGGCAAGGTCCTTAAAAAAGCACCCATGGCCGACTCTCAGTCCAGCTATTTACTGGCGGACGTCAAAGTTTATACGACTGATGTAAGCATAGATGGAACGTATGATTATTTACGAACCGGCATGACTGCGAAAGTAGAAATTTTAATCGACAAATTAGAAGATGTCCTCTATGTGCCCATACAGTCGGTAGTGACCGAAGAAGACGGCGACGAGAAAAAAGTATGTTATGTCTCAACCGACAAAGGACAACAAAGGCGGGAAGTCGAGATAGGATTATTCAATGATGACTTCGTTGAAGTAAAAAACGGCCTTGTAGAAGGTGAACAGGTCATGCTTAATCCGCCTCGATGGACCGAAACTGAGAAAGAAGAAGAACAAAAAGGCAAGACAGGACATTCAACAGAGCAAAAAACAACAACTGAAGAAACAAAAAGTACCGAAAATGCTGAAAAGACAGAGGTCACAAAGAGCACTGAGGACGTAAATAAGGCAGAGGAAACAAAAAAAGAAGAAACCACCAAACAATCAAAGGAAGCAAAACAGACAGAAAACGCCGAGAAAGTCTTAGATTCAGTTGTTATTAAACAACCGCAAAACGATAAGTAACTATAATGAATTAAAATGACATTTATATATCATTTTAAGCACTTTCAATTTGGCAATCTTTACTATGCGCATCTCCGGAATCAAAAGAACAATTAAGCTGGGGATTAAAAGCCTGTGGCTACACAGGCTCCGGACAATCCTGACGATGCTCGGGATAATTTTCGGGGTCTGCTCGGTAATAGCTATGCTCGCTATCGGTGAAGGAGCCAGCCAGGCGGCACAGGATACCATTGCCCGGCTCGGCAGTACCAACCTGATTATAGAGACAGTCGAGCCTCCCCCGGAACGCAACGACACCGCTAATCAGGAAAGAAGAGTATTGAAACAATACGGCCTGACTTACAAAGATGCGGAATCAATCCACAATACAATACCTGATGTCGAGGTGATTGTCCCCGTTCGCCAGTTGGACGCCGAAGCACGGTATGAACGCCGTAATGGGGCGATAAAAATCATCGGCACAATCCCATGGTACCCGCTTACATCAACTATCGACGTGATTTGCGGTCGTTTCATAAGCAGTATCGATCTTCACCAGCAAAGTACGATATGCGTAATTGACGAGAAGGTCGTCAATACCATTTTCGGATTTGATCACCCGATAGGAAAAGATATTCATATACAGGGAAATGTCTATAGAGTCGTAGGTGTGGTCGGTGCGGCGGTGTTCTTAAATCCTGACAACAATGGAGATGAAAAAAACCGGCCCCAGAGCAATTCCGGAACTGATGAAGTCGGCTTCGTATATATACCGATATCAACCGCTAAAAGCCGGTTTTCTGAAATGAAATACAGCTACTCAAGCGGTTCCGGGACTTATGAAAAAGTGGAACTGCACAAAATCACAGTCAAAGTTCATTCGATAGACCATGTCGTGCCGATGCGTAACATCATTGACAACCTTCTAAAACGGCTCCATAAGGAAAAACAGGATTATCGTATCGTGGTTCCGCTCGAGCTGATGCGTCAGGCGAAAGATACTCAACGCATTTTCAACGTCGTGCTCGGTTCAATCGCCGCTATCTCACTTATCGTCGGCGGAATTGGAATCATGAACATTATGTTAGCAACGGTAAGCGAACGGACTCGTGAGATCGGCATCCGCCGTGCTCTTGGCGCCAAGAAACTTGACATCGTTATTCAATTCCTCTCGGAAAGCCTGATAATCACATTATGTGGAGGAGTAGTCGGGATTGCCTTAGGTTTTCTTTTGCCGTTGTTTGTCAGGCATTTTGCCAATATGCCCACAATCATTACTTATAAATCGTTAGTGTTGGCTTTCGGTATCAGTGCCGGTGTAGGCATAATATTCGGTCTGTATCCGGCCTACCGGGCGGCCGGCATGGACCCAATTGAATCACTGAGGCACGAATAGATGTTATCGATTTGAATAAATAGCAAATAAATTGCCATCGCCGAGGAATTCTTAAACATCGGACCGGCTTAGACAATAATATATTCAGGCAAGAAGCTCCGGTATAATCATCCAGTCAATTTGCCACCGGGTTTCGTCTTCACTGCTCAGACACACGATGCCACCCTGCCTGAAAGCCACTATACCGGATGATTCTGAGCCGGTTAGAAGCAACGAGGCAAGCTTCGCCATAAAAGGCAGATGGCCGACAATCATCAAATCATTCCCTGCAGAAATTATATCGTCCTTTATTACCCGGACATCATCATTCGGTGTGAGGCCCTCGCGGGCAACCATCTCATTTTCGACTGTAATAACCTTTTCTAAAATCTCCGCCGTCTGCCGGGCACGGTTTTTTCCGCTGTGCCAGAGATTTTTAACAATAAGATTCAAAGGTTTTATAAATTCGGCA
>CAYVXS010000443.1:2301-3256 GCA_964454885.1 uncultured Pirellulales bacterium | reverse complement strand
ACCGATGAACTGCTCCTTTTAGGATGATTATTTCAGTGATTAACAACAGGACAACAGTGTCATTATTAGGGTTGGAGGAAATAGTTCCAGAGTTGAACATTCTGTCGCTTTTACACTCATCAGGCGCCGGTATTGCCGTTCCTGTATTAGTATCTCAAAAGCTAAACAGGCAAAACATCTACCTGGCGCAGATAATTTTTCGAGACTGCTCACGTTTCTGGAAAAACTGGAAATGACATAAAGGATAGAAGACTACCTCAAAAAAAGGACATTTTTCATGGTCTAGTCCTTCGGGGCTCTAAGGCGATACTTTTACGACAAAGAGTAAAAAAATGCTTTGGAGCTCCTTTTTTTTACATCGTTTCCCGGCGGCAGCTCAAAGTCAGCCGACTGAACTTTCTGCAACAGCGTGCATGATACTATTTTATTTCAACGACCGAATTATATTCACCGAACGGATTTATTTCCGTCAGCTCGTTATACGGATCCTGCTGCCATTGCCCGTCAACAACAAGCCTGTAACGATACCGTCCGGCCGGCAGCTTTAGCTGAGTTTGCCAAACGCCGGAATCCCCGACTTTCTGCATAGGTGTCTCCTGGGGCTGCCAGTTATTAAAGTCACCGGCTATTTGTACGTTCCTGGCCCGCGGGTACAGAGAGACAAATACTATTGCGTCGTTAATCTGGTCAACACCGTAATAATCCGACAGTTTAGCGGCTGTGCGCTCCTCGGTAGTCTCCTTAATCGCAATCGGTAATTCTACCTTTTCGGGTTCCTCGACGACAGGTACTTCGGGCTCTTCAACAGCAGCCTCAAGCTCCTCCCAGGCGCGTGCTTCGACGGACTCAAAATCTACCTCCGGACGTTTTTCCGGCTCAATTTCCTGTTGTACCGGTTCGGTTTGCTCCTGTGGTTTTGTCGCCTGGAGCAGCTCGTCCGCGGTAGCACTGATAG
>CAYVXS010000443.1:0-2291 GCA_964454885.1 uncultured Pirellulales bacterium | reverse complement strand
AGGGCAGCAGTAATTATGATAACGGCATATTCAGTGGAGAATTTGATAAAGGAAGCCCTGGCAGAGGGCGCATATACAGTAGTATATAAATCATTTGATGTTGGCAGAATCATAGCCATTATTGAAGAGCTGGCTCGCCAGAGAATTGACGTAATCATGACGCTGCTGCTTTGCCTGTGAGCTCATGATTTCCGATGCCAGCGAGCGAAAATCCTTATGGCCCTTACTCGCCGGGTCGTATTCGCTGATGGGCTGTCCGAAGCTGGAGGCTTCCTTAATCTTGGTATTGAACGTGACGACCGTATGAAACATTTTATCGCTAAAATGACTGCGCAGCTCGGCCAAAATCTCTCTGGCCATCTTTGTTCGTATGTCATACATCGTTGCCAGAACCTTCACGTCTATATCATGGTTCGTTCGTCTGCACAGCACACTGAGAGTCTCGAGCTGCTTGCTAAGCCCGTGGAGTGCAAAGTAACCGGTCTCGACAGGAACAACAACATCGGTTGCAGCCCTAAGCGCATTGAACGTCAACAAACCTACCGCGGGTGGACAATCAATCAACGCATAGTCATAATCTTCGTTTATATCGTCCAGCGTCTCTTTCAGGCAGAACTCTCGTTCGGCGATACCCGACATCTGCTGCTCGAACGCGGACAGGTCGATACTTGCCGGTGCCAGCTCCAGACCGTCGGATATCTGCCAGAGTATTTCCGTCAGCTTGATCGGCTCGTTCCTGCTCCTGCTGATCAGCACATCATAGATGCTCTGCTCGATTTGTTCTTCCGGAACCGCCAGACCGACTGCACAGTGCGACTGGGGATCCATATCGACAAGTAAAACTCTTTGACCCAGTCCGGCTAAGGCGCTCGCAAGATTGATTGCCACCGTCGTTTTACCACAACCTCCTTTTTGATTCACAATCGCTATGGTTTTCATAGTTTTCTCCAGTCTCTGAGACTTCCATGTTCAGTATTTTACGGTAAAACGGAACCAACGGAAAAAATAACCGGAAGGCCGCTTTTATACAACAAAAAAACACCCTTTTTAACGTTAATAATGATTCAAAGCCCTATAATTTTTTTTCGGCAAGAAATAGCCAAAAACTTTATCCTTTTATGGGACCAGCCGATAAAAATCCTTAATATCAATATAATCAGCAGCAATTTTTTCCGGTCCGGCCCGTTAAAAAAGGCAAAAACCGAACAGAACCAACCGGGTAAAACAAAAAAACTTCCTCTTTTGCATTCCTTTGCAAAAGAGGAAGTAATGTTTTGTCGCTAAACAGCTTTGTATCTTTCACCCAGACAATTTTATCTTATTGTCCTTTGACTTTAACCTTGACCGTTTTTGCCTGAGCGGCTTTCGGCAGCGTTATTGACAACACGCCGTTTTTGCATGTGGCATTGATTTTTTCAGAATCCACGTCCGTCGGCAGAGTCAGCTCCCTTCTGAAGCTGCCGTAGCTGCTTTCAATATGGTAATAGCCTTTTTCTTTTTTCTCTTCCGAGAATTTCTTTTCGCCGCTTATGATCAACGTATTACCATAGACGGAAATATCGATGTCCTCGGTGTTGCAGCCCGGTACTTCCGCCCTGACAAGAATCGAGTTTTCATCTTCGGCCACATCGATTGCCGGCCAGGTTTTATAACCGGCAAAAGGCCTGTCAAGCCCTCTGAAAAAGCTGTCAAAAAGGTCATCCATTTCGTTATGAAGGGTTGTCAGATTGCTTCTGTTTCTTTTTGTAAAAGGTACCAGTGCCATAGTAATACCTCCTTTCATTAACATTTTCTCTTTTCTAATTTTTTCTTTTCATTTACCACTCTAACATCTTCTATTAATTAAATATGCAAAGTCCGTGCCAGATTAAAAATCCCATTTTTCTGCTGAAAACGGCATTTTTAGAAGCCAATCTCCATAAAATTATCTGCTTCAGGCTGTCATTTTGGCACACACTTATTTAAGGGAACACCGCAGTTGTGGTTTTCATTTAAATGTTGTAAACTAACCACGTTTGAAAAATATCAATGGGGTAAAAGCAAGATGAACGAAAAAATAAATCAATTAAAACTGGATACATTACCCAGGCTGATTCGCGAATCCGTAAGGCTCTTTGCCGGGCAGCTAATAACAGCCCTGGGCCAGAACCTTCGAAGTATTACCGTGGTTGGAAGCAGTCTGACAGAGGACTTCAAGCCAGGCGGCAGCGATATCAATACCGTCGTCGTCCTTGAAAAGCAGGCACTGAATTCACTCAAGCAGATAGCCTCAATGGCCAAATCGATAAGCA
>CAYVXS010000442.1:0-3258 GCA_964454885.1 uncultured Pirellulales bacterium | reverse complement strand
TCAAATCGTATTCTGCAATTCGCCATTTCATCGCGGCAAATGTACTTGAGCCCTGTGGATCGCTGAACGCGCTGGTCCGAAACCGAAGGTCGTTGACCGGATAATCAGCGGCACCGATATAGCTGATAGTCGGCGTGTAAGGGATATTAGTGGAATCACCATCTTCACCGGCGAGAGCATCGAGATTATTCGAAGTGCCGGGCCAATAAAAACTGCCACGAAAACTGCCGGCGGTCCAGGCAAACTGTTCCAGAAGCGCGACGTTTTCCTCCAGTGAACCATTGTCCATTGGCGTGCCTGGAGTCGGATCCAGCCGCCATCGGTCCCTGTCGGCCGGCACAAAGTCCTCTATAAACGCCACCAACTGAGCCAGCAATCCGTTGATTACTTCCGGCTGCCAATGCAGGTCCCGGAATTCTCTGATGTAGTTGCGGTATTCCTGTTTCAAGGGAGATTTTTCCGGAGCTATGGGATGTTGCGTAAAGACATGGTCAATATAACTCTGGTCATAAATCGCTCCCTTGGCATGGTCTATACCGTAATTGAAATAAGGTCCCCATGAATCATCCACATCAAACGGCAGAAACTGCACTTTCCCGAAATAGTTGTTCTCAGAAGTATAGTCCGGATAGAAGTACCAGGCCAGATTCTTGACACAATGAGTGCACGTAGCTCCGGTGAATACATCGTAACTTCTTATGGATTCGATCACAGTATGGTAACGGTACCATTCGTCACAATCCAGATGATCACGAATAAAATCAGCGGAAGCCTCGTAGGTCAGGTTCCAGCGGATGTTTTCATAGTCGGAGGCATCATCGACGGCGAATTCTCCCTGATATCGCAATTGGTCAAGACCACCATAAATTTTATCCGACAGTTTATACAAATTTCCCTTGGGCAGTCCCAATCGTTCGAGGAACGCACCATCATAGTTTTCAAAGGCGATATGCAGTCCCCAAAAATCACCTTCGTATTGGCCATAAGTTCCCGATGGGGCTTCTTCGGCACCATCCACCACGCGTAAATGCATCCACCAGGCCTTGTATGCGGGAACATCGGCGGCTTCGAACAATAGCATGTCCATGATCTCGTTTAATCCGTATGGATAGCGGTTATAGCTGCTCCATACAATCTGATTACCAAACATTTTGCCTGTATTCAGGTTCTGCCATTTGGAAGGAAATTTATCGCCAAAAAGATCACGCGCCTGGAAATAGTTCCCGCGATTAAAACGGAATTTCATCGAACGCTTCCCGGCAAAGCTACCGGATTGCTCGGCATAATTATAACGGCCATTACCGCCACGCAAACGGTATCCGATGTGATCGTACACATGGCCTTCATAGACAAGTGCGCCTTCCCAATTATATGCTCTGCCTGCATACTGATAATTCATATTCGAAGTGCCCTGTCTAATACGATCGGTCGGATCGTATCCGTTACATTGATACAAATCCTCTTCACGTGTAATCAGTGTGTAAACAGGCATCGAAGTCAATATCCGGGAGCTATAGACATGACCAGGTCCTTCCGGGTGTACCGAGTCCCTGCCGGCCACGTAGTCAGGTACGCCGTCATATACATAATATGCAAAATTCAGAGATGGATCATCGGCATACGGCACCTGGATGAGATTATCGGTGTCATCTTCAGCTTCGATGCGGTAACGCATAAGAGTACGGTTAATTTGGCCGGGAATTACAACGGTATAAATATCATCCCCTGCAACAGCATCCTGGCCGGTGCCGTCATCCACCATAGTTAACTGATTCCAGTTGTTTGGATTCTCAAAGTCCGGATTGATGGGCCGGCTTTGGAACGGATCTGAAATCAACAAAGATATCGGTGATACGGGCAGGTAAGCCGGGATATATGAGCCGGGCCGGACTACCTGATATTTTAATATAACCTTTTTGACACTGTCGGGATCTGTTACTTTTGCAGTAATCACCACCGCTTCTCCTGATAACGGCTGTTCGGATTCGTGACTCACCTGGCGAATCTGCGGCGGGACATTCGTTGTATATACACTGTTTTGGAGGCCGGGTGTGGGGATACCGAACGCCGATTCCGGACGGCCCACATCTTCACGATAACCCGAACTGCGCCAGCTACCGGCCAGGTCATTGTCCAGAGAGGGATTAATCAGTTCCATGGATGCGCCTTCGCCGTTGGCTGCAATCGGCCAGGGAAAATCGCTGCTGTAGTCCACCTCATCAATCGTCTCGCCGGAGTCATTATAGAGGGCGATGCGCTCGCCTTCATTGCTTAAGTTGCCCGCAAAAGTCCCAAAAGCAATGACACCGAATTTAGTCCGGTATGCATCAGAATTTTCACAAACGACGATATAGTCATTTGCTGCTAACATGGTCTCGGTTGGAAAAGCATACGTTACCCCGCTAAAATACCATCCCGATATATCTACCGGCTCGTTAGAGGCATTATAAAGTTCTATAAATTCTACAGCTTCCGTGTTATTGTCAGGGTGATAATGGATCTCATTTATTACTACCTGTGAAATTACATCTGCATGGGTTAAAGAAGTGAAAAATGCCGCAAATAACAATGATATAAGGAATTTTCTCATAATCATAAAAGCCCAATCAAGAAAGAATTTCTTCCTATCTTAACATATCTTAATATCTAAGTCAATGTACAAGAATTTGTACACACAAATGCGCAAAGGAAAAGGCCGGCTGTTATTCACAACCGGCCTTTATAAATCCTGGCGATGACCTACTCTCACCCGTAAGGACTACCATCGGCCTGAGCGGGCTTAGCTTCTGAGTTCGGAATGGGATCAGGCGTTTCCCCGTCAGTAAAGTCACCAGGAAATTCGTGAATCAGACCTTTCGGTCTGAAATTCTCAATATATCCAAATGTTCTAAACGTTTCGATCATTTGAATTTGGAAAATTCGATATTGTTTAGAATTTAGAACTTCGTGCTTAGAATTTCCAAAAGATATGCAGATGCGTACATGAGCGTCGTCTTCGACAGAGCACAAGTTATAAGTATATAAGTAAAAAATATATTTATGTTCCTGTGCACATATGCTCTTATGCGCTTGTTTTGTTCAACCAAGGATTGATATGGTCAAGTAATCGAGCGTTAGTACCGGTTAGCTGAGATAATTTCTTACCTTACACATCCGGCCTATCAACCTGGTAGTCTTCCAGGGCTCTCTCGTCCCCGAAGGGACATGGAATCCTTATCTTGGAGGGGGCTTCCCACTTAGATGCTTTCAGCGGTTATC
>CAYVXS010000441.1:0-3266 GCA_964454885.1 uncultured Pirellulales bacterium | reverse complement strand
ATAGATTGGGGCAGTTCGCACTGGATTGCGCCAGGGCGGAAATCGCCGCTGCGGACGGTTTGCTGGACGGGTTTGTTATCTGGGGTGACGTGGCGTATAAAAAAGCGATGTTCTTTTCGCCGGTATACTGGCGTGAATATTTCAAGCCCTGGGTCAAAGCCATAACCGATTTGGCGCACGACAACGGGCTTGACGTTATATATCACGGCTGCGGCAACGTCCGGGAGATTTTCGGGGATTTTATCGAAATCGGAATCGACGGGTACAATCCGCTGGAAGTCAAGGCGGGGATGGACGTCGTGAAGTTACGGCAACAATACGGGCATAAAATCACCTTCTGCGGCGGAAGTGACATCCAAATCTGGGAGACGGCCGACAAGAAAAAGATCCTCGAGGAAGTGCTCTACAGGCTCAACTCGGCCAAAGGTGGCGGTTTGATTTTCCAATCCGACCATTCGGTGGCCGGCGACGTCACCGGTGCCTCTTATGATTATATTGTAAAGTTAGTGCAGCAATACGGAAAATATCCACTGCAACTCGGTGAGTTCGACCTCGACGTAACCGGTTCTGCGAAAGGAAAGGATTAATCATGCAGGCAAACCCGTTTCTTGGTGTGTCTTTACATTCGGTGGGGGCTTTGTCTGCGGCAAGCTGTTACACGCCGCAAAAGAAAACGAAACAGTGGGCGTGGGAAATTTATTGGGTGACACAGGCCACATGCGGCTGGGTCATTGTGCCCTTTATCGGGGCGTTGCTGACTATTCCGAATTATTTCGAGGTGCTGCAGGCCGCCCCTTCCGATGCGATGCTGCGTTCGTTCGTGCTGGGGATTATTTACGGGATCGGAGGTCTGTCGTTCGGCTTAGGTATTCGCTATATCGGTTTTTCGCTTAATTATACTATTGCTATTGGAATTTCCGCCGGGTTGGGGACGTTGTTGCCGCTGATATGGAATCCGAACGATGGATTTGTTTGGGAGATTATGGAAAAATTCAGTACTAAGCCCGGCCTTATTATTCTGTTTGGCATCATCTTTTCTCTGATCGGAATTATCTTTTGCGGCTGGGCCGGGGCGCTTCGCGAACAGGCGGGAAGTACTTCGAACGTAACATTCTCATTTAGGAAAGGTGTACCCTTGGCGGTTCTGGCGGGGGCTTTTTCCGCCGTTTATAATTTTGCCCTTCTGGCCGGGGCACCACTGGAACGGGAAGCGGTTAAAAACGGGGCGTCCGAGCTGCTCAAGTTGAATGCGGTTTTGCCTTTTGCCTGCGGCGGCGCGTGGGTGACAAGCGTGATTTGGTGTATTATTCTGATCTTCCGGAATCGTACAGGCTCTCAGTTGGTTCGTCTGCCCGACAAGAGTCAGGGCAGTCTGCCGTTTTATTACCTGATGTCACTTCTCAGCGGCATGATGTGGTATTTCCAGTTCTTTTTCTATGGGATCGGTCATACTCACATGGGCCAGAAGTACGGCTTCACCAGTTGGGCGATACACATGGCACTTCTGATATTATTCAGCAATCTGTACGGCAAAATCTTCCGCGAATGGGTCGGCGCCAACAAGCTGCCTCGCAGAATTCTCCATCTCGGCATGTTAATTATCATTATAGCAACGTTGATTATCAGCTACGGCAACTATCTCGGTGAAAAAGAACAGATAGAACCGGATAATCCGGTTACATCAGCTGGTATGATCGGGGCCGTTGTCGAGCAGGTGACGTACGAGCCGACCTGGGAGTCGCTCCAAAAACATCCGGTGCCGGAATGGTTTCGGGACGCCAAATTCGGTATCTATTTCCATCTGGGACCATATACGGTTCCGGCGTTTCAGTCGGAATGGTATTCCTGCCTTATGTACAAACCGGACCAGAAGCCTTATAAATATCACCGGGAAACCTACGGCGACCAATCGACGTTCGGTTACAAGGATTTTATCCCGATGCTGACACTGGAGAATTTCGATGCCGATAAGATAGTGGACATCTTCCAGCTTGCCGGGGCGCGTTTTACCGGTATGACCGCCGAACATGCCGACGGTTTTGCCATGTGGGACAGCAAGCTCACCGAATGGGACGCCGTCGATATGGGTCCGAAGCGTGACGTCGTAGGTCTGATGGAAAAAGCCGCTAAAAAACACGGTATGAAATTCGTTACCACCTTCCATCACGACTGGAACTGGGACTGGTACCCCGTCTGGGACAAGCGGTTTGACTGTTCCGATCCGAATTATGCCGGTTTGTACGGCCAGCCCCACGAAAAGGGCGAAAAGCCTACCGAGGAATTTTTCGACGAATGGGAAGCGAAAGTTATCGAGGTCATCAACGAGTACAAGCCGGATTTGATTTATTTCGACAGCAAGCTCGATACTATCAGCGAAAAGCACAGGCAGGAGACACTGAGCTATTACTACAATAAGGAAAAGGAATGGGGTAAACAAGTCTCCGTGACATATAAATTAAATCAACTGCCCGTCGGGGCCGGTATCTTAGATATGGAACGTGTCAGAATGAGCACTGCGTCAGAATATCCCTGGCTCAATGACGACCCTATCGACTGGAAATCCTGGTGCCACATCCAGAATCCGTCATATAAATCCGTAAATCATATTATCGACGGCTTGGTTGACGTGGTCAGTAAGAACGGGACTTTTATGCTTAATGTCGGCCCGACGGCCAAAGGGGAAATTCCCGAACCGGTCGTGGAGCGACTAAAGAGCATAGGACAGTGGCTGAAAATCAACGGCGAGGCTATCTATGGAACGAGGCCCTGGACCACCAGCGGTGAAGGGCCGACCGTAGTCGAAGGCAAACGGGAAAACGAAAACAGCACCTATACGGCCGAAGATATTCGATTTACGTCGAAAGGTGAGACGCTTTATGCCATCGCTCTGGACTGGCCGGAAACGGGGCAACTTATTATCAAGACGCTGAATTCGGAAAATTCGGAACTTAAAAAGGTACGCTCAATCGAGCTGTTAGGACATCAGGGCCGGCTCAAATGGTCGCAGAATGAAAATGCCCTCACAATCAGCCTGCCGGATGAAAAACCTTGCGAACATGCTTTCGTATTCAAAATTCTGTCTGAGTAATTATGGTCAGCTCTGAACGCTGCTCTTTTTTCTTTGCATTTTATGGCAGTACAAACCATAATCTTTTCGCTATAAGCAGTGCTTTTATGTTTTATTAACAGGATTTGGCACAGAAAGGAGGTTGTTATCGATTTGATAAATGGACAGCACAAAATATAATTACAAAGAATTAGGGAAG
>CAYVXS010000440.1:0-3277 GCA_964454885.1 uncultured Pirellulales bacterium | reverse complement strand
ACAATTAAACAAATAGAAATATAAGTCATGTTTTGTCTCCGAACATATTATTCTATGGTTTCCATTAAGAAGGGTGAAGGGCGAATGGTGAAGAGTAAAACAGTTGTCAGGCATTTGCTTTTGTTTTTTTAATAATAGTAGTCAGGATAGCGATCAGTTGATCGGCTTCGTCGATTAGATCTGCCAATTGGTCTTTTTGCGTTATCTCAGTCGCGACAAGAAGTTTTAACCAATAGTGAGTTTCACGGGCCTCTTTGCAGGCGATAGAGTATTTAGATACAAAATCTGCCTTGCTCTGGCTGGCCTGTCCCTCCTCGACGTTGGCACCGATGGATGTGCCTGATCTCAACAACTGTCCGGCTAATATGCGCGATGCTCCGGGTGATTTATTTAGAGTTTGACATAGGTTTACTACCCGAACAGCAAACTCAAACGTCCTTTGCCCGAGATCATTTATCATTTCATGCCTCACTCTTCTAACTTCATTCTTCTAACTTCACCCTTCTGACTTCACTCTTCTAACTTCTCTCTTCCAACTTCACACTTCCAACTTCACCCTTCCAACTTCACACTTCTAACTTCACTCTTCTAATTTCACTCTTCACATTTCTCTCTTCTCTCTTCAAGCCAGCTATGACAGCTTAGATTCTGTCGCCGTCTGTGTCCAGTAAACAGTACACACCTGAGCAGCCTTAACAGCCGGTTTGAAAATCATGGAGTAAATCGCTACAGGCAATATATCCGGCAGCGGCAGAGAGAGCAAGAATAAAACTGCTTGATAAATTCTAAGTCCTAAACATGTCCTGAGTGAAATCGAATGGATTCTAAATGCTAAACAATCGTAAAATCCTAATTTATTAATGTTCAAAACTCTATGTTTTTAGCCTTGGGATTTGAAATATTCGATATTGTTTAGGGTTTAGATATTCGGTTTTAGGATTTGCGGAAAATCAGGTTCACCCCAATGGTTTTGATGGTTCCGAGTCATGGAGATTTTTTTGAAAAATTACGGAATTAGCCAGCGAACCGCCGGGGCGGGGATATAATGAACTATGAACTCTACGTAGTTCATAGTAGAAGACAGGATACAGAATACACAATACAGAATGGGGGAAAGCGGAAACAAGCATGTAAATTCCATATTTAGCCTTCGAGCCAGCTTGAGAGGGGATAAGCCATCCACATCCCTTCGGGATGAAGATGCCACCCTCGGAGGCAAGAAAATCGAAAACAAAGCCAATGTTAATTTGGGTAATTTAGCGTAAGCTCTTTGAAATAAAAAGATTATGATAAATTCGGCGGTTTTTGGGGATTTTACCGCGAAAAAACAAAGCCAATCGCCGGCCTTTGGCCGGACATTTGAAGCACTAAGCTCGAAATCCGAATGTTGTGGATTTGGAGGAAAAATGCAAAACAAAGCCAAATTTGGCGTAAGCTCTTTGATAACAACATAATAGAGTGAATCCGGCCTACAATAAATTGACCGGGTCGATATCTATGGTAATTTTTACTGCTGGGCGGACGGGCGGCTCGGCCCTTAGATCGGTGAATAATTGCTGAATTGTTGGGGCTTCGGGGGCCTGGATGATGATTTGCATCCTGTGAAAACGCTGGATTCGGTTAATGGCCGCGGGCATTGGGCCGCGAATATTGACCTTTAATTTTTCCCTCGCGACTATGCGGTCGATTTTTAGCCTCATTTGTTTGCAGGCGGCTTCGAGCTTCTCGAAGTTCATGTCCCGCATAGTAACAGCGGCTAATCGCCAGTAGGGGGGAAGGTTGCAGGATTTGCGATGTTTCAGCTCCTCTTTGATAAAGCCATCGAAATCTCCTTTGAGGGCGTAGGCAATAGCCTGCTGCTCCGGGAGAAATGTCTGGACGAAAACCATCCCTTTTTTAGTTGAGCGTCCCGTTCGGCCCGCTACCTGGGAAATTAACTGGAAGGTCCTTTCGTTCGCTCTGAAATCAGGCAGATAAAGACACGTATCGGCACTGATAATTCCAACCAGGGTGACGTTGGGGAAATGCAGTCCCTTGGCCAACATTTGCGTACCGGCTAAGATATCGATTCGTCCCTGTCCGAAATCTCTGAGCATGCGGTAATAGTCTTTACCGGCCATCGAATCGCTGTCAATCCTTGATACTCGGGCCTGGGGGAATTTTTTCGCCAATTCCTCTTCGAGCCGTTGCGAGCCGAGTCCTATCATGGCGAATCCCTTGCCGCATAAGGGACATTTTTCTGGTACGAGCGTTTGCGCCAGACAGTAATGGCATATTGCGTAGCCGGAGTGCATGTGCCTGCCGGTAATTGTGCTCATTCGGTCCCTGCCGGTGGTATTCGACCTGTGAAAAGTCAGGGTGACATCGCAGTTCCGGCAGTGCAGCGTATATTTGCACGAGGGGCAGAATACGAAATTGCTGTAGCCCCGTCGATTCAGGAGCAAAATGGCCTGCTCTTTTCTTTCGAGGGTCACTTTAAGCCGTTCGGCCAAAGGCTCACTGATAACATTAATCCCTTTTTGTGTGACATTGCTCTGTCGCATATCGACAAGTTTCATTTCCGGCATGGGCAGGTTCATTACTCTCTGAGGCAGACGGACCATGTTGAAATGCTTCTTGCTTTGGCAGTTGGCCAGAGTTTCCAGCGACGGCGTGGCGGAACCTAAAATGCAGTGTGCGCCGGCCAGTTGTGCCCGCTTGATTGCCACGTCTCTGCCGTGATAGCGGGGGACCGTGTCCTGCTTGTAGCTGGATTCATGCTCTTCGTCCACTACGATAAGGCCGAGATTAGCCAATGGTGCAAAAACCGCCGAGCGGGCGCCGATTACTACGTCGGCCCGGCCCGATTTTATTTTTTGCCACTGCACATTGCGCTGGGCGGCGGTCAAACCCGAGTGCATGACGGCGATTTTTTCGAATCTTTCACTGAATCGCTGAACGGTTTGAGCCGTAAGTGCAATCTCAGGCAGCAGCACGACGGCACTTTTGCCTTTTTTCAGTACGGCCTGGATGGCTCGAATGTACAGCTCGGTTTTGCCGCTATCAGTGACGCCGTACAAGAGGGTGACACCGAACTTATCCGAATCTATCCCGGCCTTTATGGCACCGAGTGCTTTTTGCTGGTCCCGGTTGAGGACGATTCGCTCCGGCGTTTTTTTAGCCATCTCATTCGGAATAGCCGGAAGAGATTTTAATATGGTTTTTTGGGAGATTTTTACAATCCGCTTTTCGGTGAGTCTTTTAACGGGTTCTTTGCCGCAGTCGGCTGTTTTCAGCA
>CAYVXS010000439.1:0-3284 GCA_964454885.1 uncultured Pirellulales bacterium | reverse complement strand
TGAATATGAAACTGGTTTTTCTGCCGGTTGAATTACAGGATTATGTGATTTTGCACGAGCTGGTTCATACCAGAGAAAAGAACCATGGCAAAAAGTTCTGGAATGAGCTGGATAAGCTGGTGGGAAATGCTAAGGAATTGAGAAAACAAATACGGCAATACAGACTGAAATAAGTTCTATGGCTATTGTGACGTTAAATGACATTCATGTTTCTTTTGGTCCGGAAGTAGTTCTGGACAAGCTGAATCTCCAGCTTCATCCGAACGAAAAGGTCGGTATGGTGGGAGTCAACGGCTCCGGCAAGAGTACAATCCTTAAGCTCATCACCGGCCAGGTTGAGCCGGATATAGGCAGGGTAGTAACCGGCAAGGACCTGCGAATCGGATATCTGCCGCAGGAGGCGACGTTCAGCGGCGAACGTACGGTTCTCGAAGAGATGCACGCAGGAGTGGAGGATTTACTTAAACTCCAGCGGTCGATGCACGATGTTTCACACCAGATGGAAAAACTGACCGGTCCTGATTTGAAGGCAAAAATGAAACAGTATGACCGGTTATGCCACGAGTTCGAGATTGCCGGTGGTTACGCATACGAAACGAAAATTGCCGTTACTTTGGCGGGACTGGGATTCGAATCCGAATTGCATCAGGTGAAAACTTCGGCTTTAAGCGGCGGGCAATTGTCCCGGCTGGGTCTGGCGCAGGTACTAATGCCCGAAACAGATATTCTTCTTTTGGACGAACCGACCAATCATCTGGATATGCAGGCGACAGAGTGGTTGCAGAAATTCCTTATCAATTATAACGGGGCCGCCGTCATCATAAGTCACGACCGTTGTCTGCTGGATAATGTAGCGTGTAAGATTATCGAGGTCGAGAAAAGGCGGACAAAGGTATGGAAGGGAAATTACAGCAATTACGTTCAAACAAAAGACAAATTACAGTTGCAGCGGAAGCGGGAACATGTCAGGCGGGTGGAGATGGTCGAGCGTACGCTGGACTTTATCGCACGCAATAAAGACCAGGAAGGGATGCGTAAAACGGCCCGCGGCAGAAAGACACAGTTGAAACGCCTGCTCAAAGAAAATCCGGATTTTTTAGACAAGCCTTTCCAGCAGAAAACGATAAATTTCTCGTTCGGCAAAAATGAAAGAAGCAGCGATTTAATCCTGCGATGTGAGGGCCTCGGCAAGTCTTTCGACGAACTGAAGTTATTCGATGATTTAACTTTCGATGTACTCAGCGGTGAACGAATCGGCATTACCGGCCCCAACGGTACGGGGAAAAGTACTTTTTTACGTATGGCCATAGGTGAGCTTGAACCGTCGGCGGGGAAGATTCGCATGGGGAAAAACCTTCGGATCGGTTATCTTGACCAGCATGGTGACGTTCTGGATTCGTCGAAAACCGTTCTGGACGAGGCATCGAGTGTCAATCAATCCATGACTTCGGAGCAGGTGCGAAACCGGCTTGGTGCATTTTTATTTACGGGTGACGATGTCTTCAAGCTGTGCGGTCAGTTGAGCGGGGGACAGCGCAACCGCCTGATGCTATGCAAACTGGTTTTGTCCGAACCGGATGTACTTGTCATGGATGAACCTACGAACCATCTGGATATTGCCGGTATGGAAACATTGGAAGCTGCCTTGAACGACTATGACGGGACAATGATTGTAGTCAGCCATGACCGTTACTTTCTGGACCGGATTGTGGACAGATTAATAGTAGTGGGTGTGGATGAGTTCGGGAACCGCTGTCTCGGCCGGACGGAATTCGTAAATATTAAACCTGTATATTCGTACTACTCTTCTTTGGTTCGAGAACGCGAGCTGGCCCGGCAGCAGGAGTTAAAATCAGGCACAAGTAAAGGACGAAAACGGAGGCCTTCCAGCGCTGAAAATAAGCGTAGTGCAAAAACTCCCGATGAGCTTAAGCGATTTAATAGATATTCCGCGGAGCAAATCGAGGAAATGATAACTTCTCTTGAGAAAGAGCTTGCCGAAATAAGAGAGCGTTTCGGTGACGCTACGATATATAAAAATCCCGAGCAGTTTGTGGAACTTCAGCAAACATACGACGAAAAAAACTCCGAGCTTGACCTGTTATATCAGGCGTATGAACACCGTGCCGGATAGGAATTATAGAGAATAATTACCGATACGATATTCGATCTTTGAAATGTTAAGAAAACATTAATTTTACAGGTTGCTGTGTAAATTAATAAGGTGACGGTGAAGGAGTAAAACCCAGTTTGCCGTCAAAGCAACCTTTCGAGATCCTGTGCATATCCAGGTTGCCCCTGCTCCAGTATGGATCCTGCAGATCAGGATTGAGTGTCGTCGGTGCTTCCGTCAAATCCACTCTGCCTATCTCTACAGTGCGAGGGTCACTCCATTTCCAGTATTCGCTGTGATTATCCGAAAATGCGAAGGTTGTTCCGTCGCCGTGTCTGGCGGTGATCTGGTCCCACCACAATTCCTGGTAGTGGTAAATAGTAAAGCTCGATGCGGTCAAACGGCCTTCGTCGAGAAAGACAATCTGCTGATCGGGATGGCGAATTTTATTTCGATTTATCAACGGATCCGGCGTGGCACCTTCGATAGCAAGATGGCCGTTCATATAATCGGGAATTGAATACGTACAAACTTCACCTCTTATTCCGGCAGGGCACTTGTAGAGTTTGATGTTCGGGACATAGGAGAAAAGGGCACCCTCTTTAATGTTTCTTATCTTTTCCGCCTCGTCCATGGTCGATTCCCAATGCACCCATGCACTGCTTATACCGGTATGGGTGTTCCCGTTGACGATTTTGCCGTTATAATCATCGGCGTATAAATTCCAGGCTAAGGACATTTGCTTGAGATTGTTCATGCATACAGTGCGTTTGCCGTATTCTCTGACTCTGTTTAGTGCCGGCATGAGAATGGACATCAAAAGAGCTATAATGGCAATTACGACCAGTAGTTCTATCAGGGTAAATGCTTTTGATTTCATGGCCTCTGTTCCAATACAGTTTAACTTCTATCCGATGTCTATTTTGAATACTATAACGTTTATAGTGGATTTTATCAACTATATTTCAAAGGAAGCTTGAGTTTGTCAAGAATGCTTTTTTCTTGTTGACTTGTCTTGGCTGAATGAGTTACGAAGCTCAATCAGTTCGGGGATTTCGAAGGCACGGTCTGCACCAGCTTCTTAAATACAGGTTGCCATGTTTTTGTGGCCTGATTGCTTTAAGTCTCTTAAAAAGGACATTTTATGTTTTATGCTTGAATTTCATTTGAC
>CAYVXS010000438.1:0-3311 GCA_964454885.1 uncultured Pirellulales bacterium | reverse complement strand
TTCATAATAGTAGATTCCCCGATTATAATAAGAATTAGCATCCTTTGGATTTATCATAATTGCCTTCGTAAAATCCAAGACAGCTTTGTTAAATTCCTCTTTATCATAATAAGTGTATCCGCGATTGTAGTAGGCATTAGTATTATTTTGATCTATCTTAATAGCTATTGTGAAGTCTGAGATAGCTCGATCATATTCACCTGTTTCATAATAGTAGATTCCCCGATTATAATAAGAATTAGCATCCTTTGGATTTATCTCGATGGTCTTCGTACAGTCTGAAATGGCTAAATCATATTTACCCACTTCATAATAAGCAAATCCCCTGATTATGTATGCATTAACATATTCAGGATTTATTTCAATTGCTTTTGTCAAATCTGAAATAGCCAGGTCATATTCACCTATCTTTGAATAGGCAAGTCCCCGATTATAATAGGCTTCGGAAGACTCTGGATTTATTTTCAAGGCTTTATCGAAGTCCGAAACAGCTAATTCATGGCTTCCTAAAAGATAATATGCACACCCACGATAGATGTAGGCATCGGTGTATTCCGGATTGATAATAAGGGCATCGGTAAATTCTAAAACGGCTTTGTCATATTCCCCATTCTCGTAATGAGACACTCCTATTTCATAATAATATAAAGATTTATCCCTAAATATGACAAAAAAAACAAGACAAAGTATGCCTAAAAAAAGTATGCCTAAAAAGAGAAATATTCTCTGTATTGCTTTTGGGCAGGGCATAAAATTCGTAAAAAGCATCCGCGCTTTCCTCACTACTCTCAAAAGTTATCAGAAATTATTATTTACCGTTGTTAAAGCAGTATATCATCTCTTTCGACAACTTTCCAGAGAACTCCCGCCGGTTCGAAATCATATCCTCTCAGCAGAAAATCGGGGCAATATCCTCGATCGGGCGTAACCACATAAACTGTTCTATCGGACAGTAATTTTTTTATTGTCTGTTTATCGAATTCCGGAGAATTTTCGCTGCATCCAATACTCGATATAATCTTTATGTCACTTCCCTGCCGTTCATTCATTGCTTCCTGAACGTATAATAACGGCGGCGCCGTAGTAGCATCGGCGTAAATCACCGCCGGTGCCTGGACACTGAATAATGCTTCTATAGCAAACCGTTCAGCTCCTTTGTAGCCGATTCTCCAGGGCCAAAGGAAATATGTATCATCGTTCCGATACTCGATTTTTCTGCCGCTGCCTATTTTAATATCGAGCTTTTCGGCAAATTTTGGCGCCATATAATAAACAGGAACAACAACCAGGCAAAATATTACAAATAGATTGGTTGTTATTCCGCCGCTCCCTGCGAGATACTTATATACTCCCAGCCCGATCAGCAGTGACACGATGCAATAGAAAGGGATAAAAAAAGCATAACGATCCGGCACTGTATAGCGGAATGCAAAAATAAAATATAATATAAACAAGGCCGATATCACGTTCGCAAACCATCGCTTCGGGGAAAGCTTATACAAACTCCACACCCCGACAATCGACAGCAAGAGATTCGGTGTAGGAAAATTCAAAATGATGTACATAAAATTCTCTTTGGCTATTTTGGCACTTAAAGTGGTGTTAAGCACATCCCCCCGCCATCTTTCGCCGAAGGCAGCAGAAGCAAGCGTACCAGATAAATCATGGCTCAGCATAAAATTCTTTACGATCAAATATTCGTAAGGTAACGCTCCAACTATCCAAAGAACCGCCATCAAAAGCAGATTTTGAAACGTAATCTGTCTTTTAACAAGCAAAAACACGACAAGAACCAAATAGCAGACAAACGCAATCGAGGCCAGCATGTGATTGGCTATCGCAAGGCCGTTAATTAAAGCCAAAAGATATAGATAACCTGTACGTGAAGTCTTTGCGTACTGCAGCAGCATAATCAATTCGAGTAAAAGCAGTGCCACCGCCAGGCCGTATGTCTCGGGAATGGTCGAATGCCGCCAAAAGGTGTGTGACAAAGCCAGTGTCGCGGCGCCGAGCAAGGCGGGGAAATTCTCGCCAAGCCATAAACGCAATAACAAAAATAAGTTCGCGACGGCCAGGGCGGAAATAACCGCCGTCATCATATTCACCTTGCAGGCAACACCACCGTACGGGATATATTTGACTGCAATTGCAAGGATATAATACAAGGGATGCGACAATGCCAGACCGAACCGGCCTTCGATATCATTATGAAGGACCCTGTATTGAATGACGCCGCTGTCCTGCCAGACAACACCGGGCGCACACGTGGCGACATACAGCAAAGAGGCTGCTAAAAAGACATAAACGTAGTATAATTTAAGATTGCTACCTGCTTTGGACATCATCCGTTGATTAAATAGTCACCGTCAGATATTCGGTATCGTCAAAAAACAAAATCGCTCCTTCGTACGCAGCGGGAACAAGAAGACAGTCACCCGCTTTGAATTCGACGCTGTTACCATCTGAGCCGCGGATTGTGCCGCAGCCGGAGAGAATTATCAGTGTTTTCAATTCGCCCGGCGAAAGGAGTGCCTCGCAGTTTTTGGCCTGGTGACCCTTGTCGATAATAAAATACTTACTACTTACAAGCCGCCCTATCGTAGTAACCGGAAGCTCGTCGTCGGACATATCAAAGTTGATGCTCTCTAAGGCCTCCTCGATATGCAGCTTCCGGGGTTTGCCTGTATCGTCCACCCGGTTCCAGTCGAAGACGCGGTACGTCGTGTCCGAAGGCAATTGGATTTCCGCTATCACAAGTCCCGCGCCGATAGCGTGTGCCGTACCGGCCGGCAAAAAATGGCACTGCCCCACCTCGACCGTCACCTTGTTCAATAAATCGGCGACCTCCCCCTTTTCTATCGCTTCTGCGAACTGCCGTTTAGTGACTCCTTTTTTCAGCCCCTTATAAATGACGGCTCCCGGCTCGGCGGAAATTATATACCAGCACTCGGTTTTGGGCTGTCCCTTGCCCATTCGCTCGACCGTCTGCTCGTCCGGATGGACCTGAACGCTCAGAACATCCTGGGCGTCCAGAAACTTTATCAGTAAAGGGAACGGGCTTTCGAAATACGGCCCTCCCGTGATTTCGACGGGATATTGTTCAATCGCAGAAGCGAGTGTTTTGCCTTTCAGCTCGCCGTTGACGATGACGGATTTATCCTCAGGCAGGTCGGTTAATTCCCAGCTTTCGCCGATCTTCTCGCCCGGCGGAAGGTCCTTGCCGAAAACCTCCCTCAGCTTCTGGCCACCCCAGATTCGCTTTTTGTATATCGGCTTAAACTTTAACGGGTACGTTCTCACGCTGGTTATTT
>CAYVXS010000437.1:0-3327 GCA_964454885.1 uncultured Pirellulales bacterium | reverse complement strand
AGTATCGATAAAATAGTCAGCCAACTGCGCCTCCGGCCTTTGTCTGTTTTGCAGGGAGTCATCCGGATTCCTATAGCTGTATCCGAGACCGATGTGCAACAAAGAGGCACCTTTGTCCCTGTATATCGGCAGAGCGGTAATTCTTCCAGTGACATTGTATCCGCCGTCATCGACGCCTTCACCGTAGTCATCCGTATCTCTAAAAACACCGATTGCCGCAGTAATTCGTTCGTTAGAGGTGACATTATGAAGCATAAAACCCATGTTCCGGCCGGGTGCAAAAGCATTCGGCAGCGCCCTTTCCAGGAAGGTGATATATTTGCTGCTTGTCAATTCATCCAGGCTGAACGGTTCTTTGAAATGACCCATCTGAAGTGTACCCAAAGGAAAGTCGGTCAGGGCAAGATATGCATCCTTGAAGTCCGCATCGCCGCCTTCGAAATCAAGCTGTAGTTTATATTCCACGTTGTCATAAATCAGGCCGGAGAAATATATCCGTGCCCGCCTGAATTCAACTCCGTCCTCCTGCTCACCCACATTCGACTTTATTGAATCATCCTCACTCGACCAAAACCAGTCGTTTTGTAACCGCCCTCCGATTTTAAGTTTGAAGCTTCCATCCTGCGAATTGAAGTTCATACCCTCCTTCCAGAATACTCGAAAGTCGGTCGGACTCGATTCGTTTTTTTGTCTTTCCTCTAATTGAGCCGTCCTGCTCTCCAAATCTGTGAGTTTCTGCTTCATCTCGGCAAGCTCACTCGAACCGGCCTGTGCAGTCGAAAACCAGAAGAGGATTATTGCAACACTGGATATCAATAAAATCCCTTTCCTCATTTTTCCATTTCTCATTTGTTAATCTCCAATAATACCACTGTAATTTTCCATTCCATCCCAAGACAATCTTGAGCACTATTGTAACAAAATAATTATTATCAGAGAATTGTTAGGTAAATATCAGGTTTGCATTAGAATCATGTTAATATTACTATCCGTTATATCTTCAGAGACAACCTATATATTTTACACAGTTCTTGTAGTGAACTTATTTTAACTCCGCTCATGCAAAATATCTTCCGGTCCGGATTTATTCCTTTATGTGAAAATTATCACAGTTGAAACCAGCAGATTGTATATGCGATAAAGCAAATAGGAGATACCTATCAAGCATATTACATTGTTCAAAATCTCAGACATAGACCGATCCTCTCGATACAACCTTTTAAAAGCAACAAAATTGTCTTTCAAGCATATCTTCTTACTTAAAAGCCTTTTACCGGGGCATTTTCCGGTAACCGCAACAGCGTATTTTGAATTCTGTTTTCGATTTTTTGACAAAGTAGGTAATAAACAGGATATTTTGTATTTGTTCTTTTTGTCATCATTCTTAGTGAAACTCTTCAAATACTTATTACTTAATATACTGGGAGATTGTTAGAAATATGTGAGCGCTCTATTAGAAATAAGTTAATTTTGGATGAATTATGGAATGATTTTATTCTGCAGGCAAGTAGATAGTAAACGTGCTGCCCTGTCCGAAAGTGCTTTCAACCGTGACTTTCCCGCCGTGAACCGCGGCAATATGTTTTACGATTGCCAGGCCCAGGCCTGTTCCTCCCAATTTACGACTGCGGCTTTTATCAACAACGTAAAATCGCTCGAATATCCGCTCCTGATATTTTTTAGCTATGCCGCATCCATTATCCCGGACCGAAATTGTCACCATACCGTTTTCTTTTTTTACCTGAATTTGTATTCGGCTCGATGGTTCGCTATATTTGATGGCATTATCAACAAGATTCAGTACCGCCTGCTCCAGCAAAGCCGCATTCATCTTTGCATGAATATCCTTATCGCAATCCAGATCAATTGTGATATTTTTCTCTTCGGCTCTTACCGAAGACAATTCTATAACCGACACAAGAACGGGCCGAACAGGCTTCTTTTCAAAAGCAATTTTCCGTTGTTCACTGCCTTCTTCCAGGCTGGAAAGAGTAAGCAGGTCTTCGACAATCGCGTTTAGCCTGTCGGAATGTCTGGCAATAATTCTAAGGAACCTTTCGGCTTCTTTCGGCTCGGTGATGGCGCCTTCCTGTAACGTCTCTACAAAACCTTTAATAGACGTAATGGGGGTTCTTAACTCGTGTGAGACATTGGCGACAAAATCACGACGGAGATTTTCCAGATGACGTATCCGGGTCATGTCACTTAGAACGATAACAGCCCCGCTCCTGTTGCCGTGACTGTCCGTAAGCCCGGCGCCGTCGAGCCGAATAATCCGTTCGGGTGGACCGGATAATACAATATCGGTTTCACCCGGTAAGGCTTCACTTAAAATATCCTGCACATATTTTTGTAAATCCGGGTTGCGTATCGCTTCCTCGACGTTACGCCCCTGAGCTTTATTGGCGTCGATACCGAGAAAGTTCGCCGCCGCCTGATTAACACTGACAATATGACTGCTCGAATCGACCGCCAGGACGCCTTCGACCATGCTCGAAAGAATCGCTTCGGATTCGTTTCGTTGCTTGGTAATAATCTCGAATCTTCTTTGCAATTGTCGAGCCATGTCATTCAGAGAGCCGGCAAGCTCGGCAAGCTCAATTTGCTTCGGCACAGGGACGCGCAGATCAAGCTCTCCTGATGCAAACCGCTGGGCCGTATCCCTCATCTGCTCAATCGGCCGGCTTATATTCCTTGAAATAACAAGACTGAATCCCGCCGCTATGACGGCAATAATCAAAATGCTCAGGAAAATTCTTTTATATATTTTCTTAAGCTCTCGATGGATTGCGGTCGCCGGGATGGCCGTTCGCACTACGGCCAAAATTTGCCCCTGCTCCTCTATCGGTACAGCTACATACATCATCTTCTCGTCCAGCGTATCACTGGTCCTCAAAGACCTTCCCAATCCTTTTTCAATAGCCTCTTTAAACTCCGGCCGGTTACCATGGTTTTCCATGTTTTCCAAATCTTCGTCGGATTCCCCTATAACCCGGCCGTCCGGCAGAATAATCGTAATTCTTGTCGAGCTGTTCCGACCTAATATCTTCGAAAGTTCACCAATTCCCTCGAAGTCAGGCTCTCGAAGCATCGGAAAAATCTGCTCTTCTATCAGTCGGGCTCGTGCTCTAAGATCATCCGCAATATGATTATAGTAAAATTCCGGCAACAGCCGAGATAGATAAACCGTAATAATACCTAATGCAGCGACAACAAACAGCAGGTACTCCGGATAAATCTGACATAATAAACGTCGGTGATACATAAATCAGACCTTAAAACGATAGCCGACTCCTCGAACTGTTTCTATATAACTGCCGCATGGGC
>CAYVXS010000436.1:0-3331 GCA_964454885.1 uncultured Pirellulales bacterium | reverse complement strand
TAAGCTCTTTAACGACAAGTAAATAGGTGGAAATCCTCGTCAATCCGCGAAATCCGCGGTTAAAAAACAAAGCCAATCCGGCGTCGTCAGAGACTATGCCGGACAGGTTATGGTTAGCCCCCAGACCTGCTCTGGGGGTTAGCGGTGGTCGGGGCCGCAGCGACCTCGGCGGCGATGGTCATGAACTTCGGCAAGGCGTAATCGAAGAACTTTTTGTAAGCCGGGCAGAAGTAACTTTCACGGCTGAAACCCTCCGTTCCGAGAACGGTTCTGTCTTTCAGACAGCCGCCCCTGCAGATGGAAAGATGCCTGCAAATGAGGCACTTATCGGCGAGGTTCTGTTTCGCCCCGGCGAAAACACGTTTCGTTTCATCGGTCGCGAGTTGCTCTATCGGCGTATCGGTTATATTGCCTGCTCGCCATTTCGGTTCGACGAAGAAATCGCAGCAGAAAACATCGCCCGTATGCTCGACGACGATATATTGATTGCAGCGTCTCTGGAATGTGCAGAGCGAATGTCTGCCGGTTATGTAGAACGAGAGGATGGAATCGAAATCGCGTATGCTCAGTTTTGTCGGGCCGAATTCGTACCAGCGGTTGAATGTTCTGCACAGAAATTCGCCGTACTGCTCCGGCGTGACGGAGAAATCCGCGATTTTTCCCGTCGAAGGATCGCGCTCCACGCACGGGATGAACTGCAGGAACGTGACGCCAAGACCGACAAGAAAATCGAACACCTCGTCGGGATGTTCGACGTTTTTGGCATTCAGCAAGGTGAGGGTATTCATTTCGACCTTATGTTCTTTGCACTTTTCGATTGCCCTGATGACCTTGTCGAATGTCCCTTTGCTGGAATGGTCGAGGCGGTAATAATCGTGGAATTCTTTCGGGCCGTCGATACTTACACCGAGAAGAAATTTGTAATCGTGCAGGAAGCGGCACCATTGGTCGTCGATAAGAACGGCGTTTGTCTGCATGGCATTGCTGACCTGTTGTCCGGGCCGGCCGTACTTTTTTTGCAGCTCCACGGCTCTGCGATAGAAGTCAAGCCCCATAAGCATCGGCTCGCCCCCCTGCCATGCGAAGGCGGCGACGGGGAAACCAAGCTGCATGTAATCTTTGACGAGCGTCTCCAGCACGTCATCGCTCATGCGTTGTTTGCCCCGGCCGAGCTCGGGCGACCTGTTTTTGTAGAAACAGTACCTGCAATCGAGATTGCAGTCCGATCCGGACGGCTTGATTAGGAGACTAAATGGCTGCATTAGCTTTGTTCCATCCTGTGTTTGTCGAGCCACTTTTTGGCCCACTGCCCGGCCTGTTCGGCGGTTCGAAGCTCTCCTTCGAGCTGGGCGATATACAATTCTTCGGCCAACTGGCCAAGACCCGGCCCGGGGACGGCTCCCAGGCGGATAAGCTCGTGACCGTTGAGCAGAGGCCTGGGACGTAATTCGATGTCACCAAGTGCCTTTATTCTTCTTCGCAGCTTGAGCAGCGGCGAAATACTTTTCCTGCCGCCTATGGTGGCCTTCTGGATAGCTCTTTGTAATTCATATAAGTCCCGGAAATACGGTTCGGCGAGAATCTTCTTCAAATCGGCCAGGGACATCTGCTCATCGAGCAGCCTGCCTCGATTATCGAGCAGGAATTTGATATGTTTGTACCTGTTCCTGCTGAGTTTCAATACGTGGCATTTTTCGAGTGCGAATTTCGTCTCGCAGGCCGCGAAAAGAGAGGCCAATGCCAGGGCGAAATCGACCTGCTTTCGCAGTTGGCTCAATACGCTTATCCCGAACTTCGCCTGTTCGGAACCGAAGCCAGCGAAAATTGCTTCGGCCAAGCCGCTCTCGATAAGCATCGAAAGGCCGGTGACACGATTGGGATTCGTAAGAATGCCTTCCAGCTCGATTGCTATTCTTTCGCCGCTTATCCGGGAGATTTTTTCTGCGTTATTGCGAATCCCCGACCATGTCGAAGATTCTATTTCAAAACCGAGCTGTGTGGAGAACCGCACGGCACGCAGCATCCGCAGATAATCCTCGCCGAAGCGTTCGTCGGATTTGCCGATGGTGCGGATGGTTCTTTTACGAAGGTCCGCCTGACCGCCGACATAATCCAAAACCTCTTTTGTCAGCGGGTCGAAAAACATCCCGTTAATAGTAAAATCTCTCCGGCGGGCGTCTTCTTCGGCACTGCTGAATTCCACCGTCCCCGGATGCCTGCCGTCGGCGTATCCGGTTTCGGTCCTGAACGTTGCCACTTCCACCTGCCACGTACCAGAGCGGTTCATGGCAGGCCGGCCCCGGAGAAGGACGATTACGACGCCGAATTTGGCCCCGACTTTCAGTGTCCTTGGAAATATCCCGATTGTCTGTTCGGGGCGGGCGTTTGTCGCGACATCGTAGTCGCTGGCTCGTCTACCCAGCAGCATGTCACGAACACAGCCACCCGCCAGGAAAGCTGTGAAGCCGTTTTGACGCAGTTCTTTAACCACAGTTATGGCGGCGTTTTTGTTTGTCACGAATTTGTCCCTCTTAAAATAGTAACGGTCATTGTCCCCCACTGCCGCCGCTCTGTGACCTGTAACCGGCCATATTGTTCCAGCAATGACACATCCATGGAGGTCCTGACGACAACTATACCATCCGGGATTATATAATCACCTAATACATTCAATAAACCAGCCAAAGATGAGCCGGCTTGAACGTTTTGAGTTCTTTTATAAGGCGGATCGACAAAAACCAAATCGAATTTATGCTCAATTATATCAGCCACATTGTCTATCTTAAATGCATTTGTTCTTATTACTTTCGATTCTTTGATAAAGCCGGCCCTTTCTATATTTTTCCTTAGGGTTGTGATTATATTCTTATCCAGCTCAACGAAAAATACAAATTCCGCCCCCCTGCTCAGAGCTTCGAGGCCGAGAGAGCCGACACCGCAGAACAAATCGGCGACTTTGGCGCCGTCCGGCAGGTCGTATTTGTAAAGGACACTGAAGAGCGATTCCTTGACCCTGTCGGTAATCGGCCGGGATACCTGAGTCTTCGGACTCAGAAGATTCATTCCCCGTTTTGTTCCGGCAATAATTCGCATTGCATTAATATACCGAAACGCTCCAAATCGAGCGAGAAAAAACAGGTTCGAAATGCCTAAAGTGAACTAAAGTGCTTAAAATGAGCTAAAGTGTCCGAAATGTAAAATGACAAAAGTATAAATATCCGGCTTTAATAAATTGATAACTTTACACTCTAATTTACATAAGACACTCCGGGCAGTAAAATCCACTGCTTTTGTTATGGATTATCACATTCAGTAATTGTATAATCACAAA
>CAYVXS010000435.1:239-3351 GCA_964454885.1 uncultured Pirellulales bacterium | reverse complement strand
CCCGGAGAAAAACTGCCGATTGCCGAACAGACCGACACGGTCGAAAAACTCCTTGAAAAGACCGGCGACGTCAAACGTCACGGAGCGGTGATGGTTGTCGATGAAAACGCCAGGCTGGCGGGGATAATCACCGATGCAGATCTGCGTCGTTTCATTACACAGCACGGGAAGAAAGCTTTCGGGTTTAAGACCGGTGATGTGATGACCGCCAACTGCAAACGGATACGAGCCGATGCGCTTGCCTCCGAGGCGACGGCGCTTTTCCATAAATACAGGATCGACGAGCTCCCGGTGGTGGACGCCGACGACAGGCCGGTAGGATTAATCGACGTGCAGGATATCGTGACAATAAAGGTTGTCGGATGAAAACAGTTAATTTTGCAGACATACAGATGCTGATATTGGATGTCGATGGTGTTCTGACCGACGGGACTTTGTTTATCCATTCCGACGGCAGCGAAAGCAAATGTTTCAATACCCTGGACGGTCATGGTATAAAAATGTGGCAGAGGGCCGGTTTGAGAGTTGCTTTGCTTTCCGGCAGGGCGTCGGGATCGACAAAACGCCGGGCCGAACAACTGAATATCGAATACGTATTCGAAGATTGCCTTAATAAGCTTCCGGTTCTGCAGGAATTTCTCGAGCAACTCGGTCTTTCTCCGGAGGCGGTGGCTTTTATCGGTGACGACCTGACGGATTTACCGGTCATAAGATATGTGGGATTCGGAGCCGCCGTTGCCAATGCGGTAGATGAAGTAAAAAAATACGCCGATTATGTCACTGAACGTCCCGGTGGTGCCGGGGCCGTGCGGGAAATGATTGAATACATTCTGAAAAAAACCGGGCAATGGCAGGAGCTTATGAAGAAGTACCTGCCCTGACGAATATAAAAGGTAATTGAAATGCGTAAAATCCTGATAGGACTGATTTCATTAGCGGCGGTGATCGGAATGTTTCTGCTGTACAGCAGAATAGGTAAGACTCCGCCCATCGATACCGATGCCGCATCGGAATTAATTGCCGACAGCAATATCGGCGACTTCGACGATGTAAATGAAATTGGCAGGATAGATAAGTTCGGAGTCGGAACCCAGGAAAAAGCATATTATGTCAATTATAATGAGAATAACGAAATCATAAGTGAATCCGGCTTTGAAAAGCTGCTGTACCGGCAGGGGGATATGTGGGATGTTAGAAAACCTTACAGGAACATTTTTAAGCCCGACTTCAAATGTTATATGACCGCTGACACAGGAAGCATTGAAATCGAGACCGCCGCGGGAAGCACAACACCGAAAGATGCGACTTTTACCGGCAACGTTGTCATTAAAATTCTCCCTGTCAAGCCGGGTGGAATAAAAGAAACGACAATTTATCTCGATGATGTTATTTTTTTGAGCGACAAGTCGGAGCTTGCGACAAGCGGGCCGGTCAGAGTCGAATCAGAGGATTTTACAATGACCGGCACTGGTATGAGGCTGGTTTATAACGAGCTACTGGAACGGCTTGAATTTTTCAGGATATTTGATTTGGAGTCTCTGGTATTAAAAGTTCCGAAATCGGATTCGAACAAACAGGAACAAGCCGGGCAACAGGAGGTAGTTGACACTGCGAATATCATAACGACGCCGGATAAAACAATTGTAGTGATGGAGGATAGCAATAAGCCACAGACAAAACCGGGGCCGGAACAAAAAGAGTTTTATAAATGCCTGTTTAGTAAAAATGTTTTTATAGATACCCCGGATGAGCTTTTATATGCCGCACGGGGTTTTCTTATAAAAGACTTTTTCATGTCGGATAATTCACAGCAGCAGGGCGGCTCACTGAAAGCCGCTGGAAGTGACGCGAATGAGCCTGCTATCGTTACTGCGGATTCCAACGAATCCGATGAGCCGGTTTTTGCCGTTTACGATTCGAATGAACCGAACGAACCTGCCGAACAATTTGTAGAAGTCACTGTAACATGTGACAGTGGTTTTACAATCGTACCTGCGGAAGTTACTATAGAGCCTGATGATATTTCACAGACTGCTTCGGAAACCGGACCGGATATTCTTTTTCCCGATGTGCGCCAAAGGGGCGCCGGAAGGACCACGCTGATTACGCGGGATATCGAATATAGCATGCTTGCAGAGGATACTCTTGCCAACGGGCCAACGGAGTTGACTTTCTATGCCGAAGACGCAAACGACACCGACCCGAATCGGCAGCCGATTCCGGTAGTGGTGACAGCGCAGAAGCAGGCGAGGTTCTCAAAGTCGGAGAATCAAATCATATTCGAGGGTGATTGTTTCTGTAAGATGGGATCGGAAGAAACAGGCAAAGACCAGAGTTTCGAGCTTCGTTCGCCTATTCTGACGATTCATTTACCGGAGGGAGCAACCGGCCCTTCCTTTACCGTCACCGATATTGTCGCCGCCGGCCCGGCCAGACTCGATTTCTTTGTTGACGATATCACCGGTAGCGCCGAGCCTAATGAGCTGCTTCCGGCGACGGTTACCGCCCAAAAGCAGGCTCGATTCCTTTCTTCTTCGAATCAGGTTATTTTCGAGGGTTCCTGTCAGAGTATAATGACCAGGAAAGATCCCAATTATATAGAGGAATTTACACTTATTTCAGAATTAATGACCGTGGATTTACCCGAGGACACGAACGATAGTTCTTCTTCGCTTCAAAGTGTTAAACATCTGACGGCCGAGGGTGGGGTAGTGACATTAGCGGCGGTAAAAAAAGCCTCTGTCGGAAAAACAGGGCTTCGTAACACCAAGCCTCAGCCGGAGCTGGGTGGAATTGAAATCAAAAGCCGTCGGATAGATTACGATTCCCTGCAGGAAATGTTTCTTGCAACCGGTCCGGCACAAGTCACTATAAGCAACACAAAAGTTCCCGAACCGAACGAGGCAATAAATGGGGCCGGCCCGGGTGAACGGTGGTGGGCCATTGTGGAAAATTGCGGCATGTTGAAATATCTGCCCAAAGAAAACCATCGTTAATCCACTGATTTGCGCTTGTTTCATGTAGCTTTTTATATCAATCTTTGGGCAGCAATGCAGTAGTTCTTAAAATTCTTAGTTGAAAAAACATTGCTCCGTTCTATATAAATTTTTGT
>CAYVXS010000435.1:0-229 GCA_964454885.1 uncultured Pirellulales bacterium | reverse complement strand
TGCAGAGGTGGGTAAAACGCTGAGTGTTCAATATATAAGTGTCGAGGACGGCCAGCTCGGCCCGGTGGTTTTGGCCTCTGCAGGTCATGCCGATATCGTATTGAAAGATACTCCCGAAGGTAAAACAGAGCTTTCAACACTGGTTGCTTCGAAGGGGATTGATTACACAACAGAGAAAAATGACAGATTTATCGGTAGCGAGCTTTTCTATAACCAGCAGGAATCTTTG
>CAYVXS010000434.1:0-3351 GCA_964454885.1 uncultured Pirellulales bacterium | reverse complement strand
TCGATGCCATACACGTCTTTCCCCCGCCGATTATTTTGGCAGAACAATGGTTGAGAACCTTCCGGAAAACATCAGAGTCGGCGTGGTTAACGTCTCGGTTGCCGGCTGCAAAATCGAGCTGTTCGAAAAAGACACCTATCAGACGTATGCTTCAACGGCTGCGTCATGGATGAAAAACATTATCAAGCAATACAACGGCAATCCCTACCAATACCTCGTTGACACAGCGAAACTGGCTCAGAAAGACGGTGTCATCAAGGGAATTCTGCTGCACCAGGGAGAGTCTAATTCGAACGACAAGGAATGGCCTAATAAAGTCAAAGGCATTTACGATAATCTTATCAAAGACCTGAATCTCAAGGCCGAAGAAGTACCCCTGCTCGCAGGCGAACTCGTGAATGCCGATCAGGGAGGGGCTTGTGCAAGCATGAATTCGATCATCGCAGAGTTGCCGAAAACAATTCCAAATTCATACGTCATTTCTTCGAAGGGTTGTACATGCCGTCGGGATCATATACATTTTGCTCCGGCAGGCTACAGAGAGCTTGGAAAGCGGTATGCGGTGAAAATGCTTTTATTAATGGGTTATAAAGTCACAGAATCTAAACAATCTGATAAACAACCTGAAGTACTTAAAGAACAGCAATAATCTCCGCCGGGCTTAGTTTAGCTCGGCTTTTTTTATGTGTATTAGATAATTGAAAAAGCTGGCAATTCTTTATAATTGTCATCAAAAATAGTAACGAAACATAATTTAAATTAGTTACAGATTAGCAATAAATATATAGCCCCTGATATCCCTATTATGAGCAAAAAACATTTACAGCCACACTGCAACCATACAATCCGATATCTCACTATTATTTAAAAACGCCCATTTCATAATTGCTTTCATGTCAGTTACTTAAGGAAGCCAGGAAAAATATCAAAATATTCAATGACCTTTTGTACGAATCCCTTATTTTCATATTCGTTGCAGAAATTACTAACTGATGCTATAATACTTAATAGCAATCTATGTTACATTGTCATCCGGTGACAATAAATGACATAATATTACGAGGCCAACCGCTGGAAATAGTTCAGGAGGAGCACAATGAAGTTCTTAAACCTTTTCTGGATTCTCTTCTTTATGACGACGCCTATGACGGCATCTCCAGCCGATACGACCTGGGGCCGGCTGGCCAATCCCGGTTTTGAGAATCAACCAATCAAGAGCACATTCTTTTTTACAGGAAATTCGCGCAATGGCATAAAATATTACGATGTGTTCGCCTCTTCCAATGAAGCCCTTTACACTATTCATCCCTCTGACTCACGGCATCTGTCCTGGTCGGTCAATGCGGCGAATCGTGAATATGCCGTCGATGCAATGGTTGATGCCGGTGTCAACGTGATCAATATGTCGTACTGGGGTCCTCCCGGCACGGACAACTGGGCCTGGTGGGCGCCAATGCAGACATCAACCGGATCCCATGATGAGCTGTTTGATACTGCTGCTGATAAACCTATCCTTATTGCGCCATATATCGAATCTTACGCGGATACACCAAACTCGTCAGGATTTATATTTCGAGATGATTTTCCCGGCAGCAGTACGAATCCCGCTCCCGGATTTGTCGCTATATGCAAAGATCTGATCGACCGGTATTTGATCAATCCGGGCAATGAAAATTGGCCTGATCGATGGGCGCGCGTTTACGATCAAACCGGTGAGGAACGATATTTAATATCCATCATCCACGTTTCGTCCAATCAAAACAATATGAGTCATGAGACATTTGCCAAAGGATTTGACCGCGTGGCTCAGAAAATTTTTACCGAAACTGGAATCCGGGTCGGATTTGCCATTGATGTGATGCCGCCCGGTACGAATGCTCCGGGATTCTTCCGCCCCTCTCCGCAAACAACCGGCCCCTGGCTTGCAACGCAGGAATCACTTCTTGGTATTCAGTGCTTCATCTCAGAAATCTGGGTTGGCAGCTTTGATGAAACACAATTGATAAGTTGGAAACAACAATTTATGTCGGACTGGATTCAGACGGGCATACCCTTCATCATCGATATTTCTCCCGGATACGATGCCCATATTGTATTTCCCGGAAGTGTTCAATACGGTAACAACTCAGGCTGGCGCGAAGCGCTTACGGAATTGGTCTTTCTGTCGTCCGCTCAGGGTGTAACCTTCAATGCCTGGAACGGATATACCGAAGGCATGGCCGGTGTTCCGACTCAGGAGTATGGCCAAGCCAATTCCGAGTGGCTCAGGGATATTTTTCAAAATTTTACCGTCGGCAGTTATCTTCCTGTACCGGGCAAGATTGAAGCCGAGTCTTTTTCGCAGATGTCAGGCGTGGACATCGAAGCAACATCAGACGTCGGTGGGGGATTGAACGTTGGCTGGATCGATGACGGCGATTGGATGGAATATGAAGTGGCTGTACTCAAATCCGGTATTTATCTGGCCGAGTTCCGCACGGCTAAGCTGACAGACGATTTTCAAGGTTTGGCGTATGTAAATCTGGACGGTCAATGTCTCTCCAGATTTCTCGTGCCGGGTACAAACGGCTGGCAAAACTGGACGACAATCTCCTGTCCTCTCACTCTGCAATCAGGTACTCATCAATTTAGTGTACAAGCCCAGACAGGAGGCTGGAATTTAAACTGGATGGACATCAAGCTGGCCGAAAAAGTGGAAGTTCATGAAGTCCCGGGAAGAATTGAAGCGGAAGCTTTCATGGATATGTCGGGTGTTGAAACAGAAATGCTGTCACCAGGTGTGATTAATCTTGGGTATTTCGATAATCAGGATTGGATCGATTACACGGTTAATGCCCGGGAAACAGGACAATACGATGTGACCTTTCGAGTGTCACTCGCCGACGGCTTTCCCAACGGTCGGGGAGAATTACGAAAAGACGGGGAACTATTGTGCGAATTTGATATCCCCGCAACAGGCCGATGGAACGAATGGACGTCTATTACGCGCACTGTCAATATGGAAGCAGGCGAACAAATCCTCAGAGTTTATGTGAAGCAGGCCCCCTGGAATCTGGACTGGATGGAATTCAGCAGACACTAAATATGCCGGTCCTATATATAAATAGTAAAACAGATAATGTAATATCGTTGTGTGCCGTCTTAAAACTCTTCCAACCCGCTCAAACCATCCGCAGTGATTTTTAATGTCTGAACCGAACAATTATTACGCCACTTACTACTTGCTGATATCTAACGCACCGGCACCAACACCTTTGGCTTTCACTGAACCGGTTTTCAGATTGTATTTTATTTCATCGACAAGAGCGCCGTTATAATAACAAGGCTGGGTTTGATCACCTATAACCGTTA
>CAYVXS010000433.1:0-3353 GCA_964454885.1 uncultured Pirellulales bacterium | reverse complement strand
AGACGACAACCAAATCTAAGCTATTTTCCTCGAAATAGCGTGATATCCGCCTGATAAGCCTGTAAAAATGAATTACATGACTAAAGGCGTTATAGATCATAACTGCTTTACCGGTGGTATTTTCGAGAAGCTCACAGCCTGCCTCGGCCATTTTAGGACCACCCACCCCGACAAATTCGATGTCATAACTGCCTTGTTTCAAAGAAGTTATCAATCCGGCACAATGGGCGTCGGCACTCGGCTCGGCGGCACTTAAAAATACTCGATATTTCTTCTTCAATTCGGGCATTGTCATATTTGTTAACAATATTTGTCCCGATCGGCAATAATTATTTCTTTTGTCATCATGTATGCCTGATAATTTAAGGGCAGTGATAATCGAGAATATTTATATAATATTTGTCACTATTCGAAATATCGAGTTTTCATAAACATAAAGGAGGTCACTCCAATCTGTTTTTTTACAAAATTGCTCTTGACACCATGGTACCTACCGGCATATAATAATTTAAGCCTGTTCGGGTTAAAAGGCGAAAAATAGAGGAAATGATGAGCAAGAACAGCGTTTCAATATAGAATTCACCTTGTGGTTTTTTAATTTTGCGCATCAGCTATCCAATTGATAAGCTTTTTTTGAGAGGAGGAAAAATGAAATTTCTATCAACACTCATCGTAACCGTTCTTTTATCGTTACCTATATATGCTGGACCGGGAGGTTTTTTGGCTGCACAGAGTGGTGTCGAATATTGCTCGTCTGATGTGCCTAAAGACATTCTCGACGATCAGATAATAACTTCCACGTTGACTATTACAGATATCGGAGAAATTGCGGATTTGAATGTTAAGGTCAACATCGATCATATGTGGATATCGGATCTGATAGTTACTCTTGTTGCTCCCGACGGGACGCCGGTCGAGCTGTTTTCATCTGTCGGTCACGCAGAGGGCGAATTCGACAATACGATACTGGATGACGAGGCATCACAGTCGATTACAAGCGGCTCATCCCCGTATAGTGGAACTTATAAGCCCGAGGGAAATCTTAGCAAATTGTATGGCAAGAGTATGGCAGGGACATGGAAGCTCAAGGTTAATGATACTGCAGATCCGGATACCGGTACACTGAACTCCTGGTGTTTAATTATAGAGAAAGTGTCCGTTGATCCGATTAGCGCTCCGATCGTACATAGTGAAGCGACCGTTCCGGGGGGAATCTGCGACAAAGTTTCATGGGAGATGACGGATAATGCACAGGAATATCAATCCGGCAACTCCGCGAGCATTCCAAGTCATGGGACGAAAACCTGGACTCAATCCATTAATAGCTTTGGTTTAATTAACGATATAAATGTCAGGCTCGATATCCGTCATAATTGGGTTGAAGAGCTTGAAGCTTATCTGATAGCGCCGGACGGTACGAGAGTAAAGCTTTTCTCCGGCATAGGAGGTTCATCGGATAATTTTGATAATACTATATTTGACAACGAAGCATTACAGTCAATTGCCGATGGAACAGCGCCGTTTGCGGGATCTTATCGACCGGAAGGTGACCTCGATACTTTGATCGGAAAAGAAATTCACGGAACATGGACTCTTGAAATCACCGATGACGGGTGGAATTCATCGGGAACTCTGGAATCATGGTCTCTAATCACGGAGCTTGCCAATGTTCTTTTCAAAGCTCAATGTTCCACCGATCCTAATTTCAGCAATGTAGCCGACGAGAGCGGCTGGGTCATGGATAATAGTTACGTATTCTCCGGACTCGATCCGAATCAGGTGTACTGGTATCGGGTAAAGGCCAGGCCGATCGAAACCTGGTATCAGACAAGCCAGGCTGATTTCGAAAAAAATGCGCTTGCAGGTACAGTTGCCAAAAATGACGGCGATGTAGCGCTGCCTGTTAGTGACAGTACTGCGGGAAATGAATTAATGCAGGTTATAGACAACCCAAGTTTTGAAAGTGCGTCCTCATGGTTTATTGGAAGCGATGATATTATGCTTTGGTTCTATACGGATCGCTATCCGGGAGACGTTTGGGTCTCGGATGGTTTTTATGTTTTAGGGACGCTTTTTTTCGATGACATCAGTTATACACAGGGTCATTTTGTCGATACTTTTCAGGAAGTCGATTGGACGGGAATTAATATTCTAAAGTTCGATTTTTGTAACGTATTAGGTTATTATGTTACCGCTAAAGTCCTTATCGGGGATGACGTTTTATGGACGTCCCCTTCGCCAACCAATACCTTTGATGCACGCTACAATATCTCGATTGACGTTTCAGGTATTAGCGGTGTAAAAGAGTTGATACTAAGGGTTCAGGTCAAAAACTCAGGGCGATTCCTCGCCGGTATATTCTGGGACAACCTTCGTACTTACGGCGCGGCAGCCGATGAAGGGTTGTCGGGTAACATAATCTCAACCCCGATTAGTATAGATAACGATGATACATGGGATATTTTTGTTTTCAATGCGACTAAGCCGGCAGATACAACACTTACTGTAGATGTTTTGGGACAAACTGGTTCGACACCGATTTCCGGATATGGAAACATACTCAGCGGGACTGATTTAAGTGGACTGACTCAGAAAACAATCAGGTTAAGGGCGAATCTGTCTTCGGATGGTTCGTCTGTTACTCCGTTACTGCATGACTGGTCCGTCAGCTATACCAACGCTGCCCTTGAAAGCAATTGGTCCGATGTTGTCAGCTCACAGTGTAATTAGAATTGGATCAAATAATGAATATGCTTTGATGACGGGATTTGCCGGATAGTGTTAAATAGTAGTATCAGTATTTATTGCAACAGAATTCGGCCTAAGTACCTGTAATCTTTTTATATAAGATTGCCCCGATACTCAGGTGTATATAGGTATAATTATTTTAGCCTGTCAGGATTGAAAGGCGAAAATTAGAGGAAATAATGAGTAAAAAATCTTTTTCAGCATAGAAATCAACTCATGACTTTTTTTACGCATCAAAAATCAGGTTGAGAAATCCCTTTTTAAGAGGAGGATATATGAAATTTCTATCGGTATTCATCGTAACCGTTTTTTTATCGTTACCTGTATATGCTGAACCGGGAAGTGTTGTTGAATATTGCTCGCATGATGTGCCTAAAGACATTCTCGATGAGCAGACATTTACATCCACATTGACTATTTCAGATGTCGGCAATATTGCGGACTTGAACGTTAAGATAAACATCGACCATATGTGGATTTCAGATCTGACTGTTGAGCTTATCGCCCCCGATGAGACCAAGACCGAGTTATTTTCATCTATCGGCCGTGGAGAGGGCAGATTCGATAACACGATACTGGATGACGAGGCATCACAGTCGATTAAA
>CAYVXS010000432.1:0-3354 GCA_964454885.1 uncultured Pirellulales bacterium | reverse complement strand
TTCGGCGTTTTTAACATATCCGGGTTTTGGAATATACGGATTTAATGTGGCGGCGGCTTTCGATGTTGACCCGAAGAAGATAGGCAGGAAAATTAATAATGTTATGATTAAAAATGTTTCGGATATAAAGGCTTTAAGGAAGCGCAAGATAAAACTTGGTATTATCGCCGTTCCGAGACAGGCTGCACAGGATACCGCCGACAAATTGGTTAAAGCGGGTATAACAGGCATCCTGAATTTTTCACCGTGTTATATAACGGTACCGAAAAAAATTAAGGTCATAACGATTGACATTGCGATGGACCTTGCGCGCCTGCCGTATTATATGCCTGCGAATTAACAAATGTTGAATTGGGTAATTAGTATTTCAGCATAAAAAAATAATAAAACAATAGATTGTTTTTTCTTATTGGTTACATCTGGTAATATACCAGACTTAACTTTATGTAACAGGTAAACACTGATGAGCAAAATAAAAGATGTTTTTATAAGTGATTTAAAGCCGTTACTGGATATTTTAGCTTCTCAGATGGATGTGTATGTCCCGAAGAAGGTGGGGGCACATTATGTGTTCGAGAGATACGATCCCGCCTCGGGGGAAGAGCTTGTATATAATAATATACGCGCCTGCACACCGACCAAGGAATTTTTATTTCCCCTTCGCGAGCTTGCCGCAGTTTTCCCCGAGCCGCTGGAGCCGAAGGAAATAAAACCTTTCGCAATTTTCGGGCTTAAAGATTGTGATTTACGATCCCTCGAGGTTCTCGACAAGGTTTTCATGGAAAAGGAATTCGAGGATCCTTTATATATAAGACGGCGTGAGAAGATGTTCATAGTCTCTTCTGATTGTTTCGAGCCGGCGGAGAGCTGCTTCTGTAATGTTTTAGACGGCAGGCCGTATGCTCAAAGAGGATTTGATTTGAATGTCTCGAGGATCAACGACGGTTTTATTATCGAAACGGGTTCCGAGAAGGGTGCGGATTTTATTAAAAAACATTCGCAGCTTTTTGCCCTCGCAGGTCCGGACCAACTGGAAGAACGACAAAAGAATCGAGTTGAAACGCAAAAGCAGCTCGAGCGTAATAATGCCGACATGAAATTTGATGTCCCTGTCAATGAGATTGTGGCGAAAAGTCACGACAGCGAGGTTTATGATGAGGAGGCCACAACATGTGTCGAGTGTCAGGCCTGTACGCGGGTTTGTCCCACCTGTCACTGCTTCTATCTTTATGATACCAAGCAAAAAGACTACTTCGGCAAGATGAAGATGTGGGACAGTTGTATGAGACTTGCTTATGCGAGGGTGGCCGGCGGAGAAAATCCACGTAAGGTGCTCGGTGACAGGCTCAGGCATCGTTTTATGCACAAGTTTTCATATTATCTTGACAGGTACGGAATAGATATGTGTGTCGGCTGCGGCAGATGTGTCGATGCCGAAGCGGGGGATGTGGACATCAGGAGGGTGCTAAAGAAACTGTACAAAGAACTGAAAGGTGAAGGTAAGGAAAAAGTGGAAGCTGCAAAATGAACCAGAATCTCTACCAGCCGATTAACAGCGAAATAGTCGATATTATAGACGAGTCTCCGACCATTAAGAGTTTTGTCGTTGTTCCTGAGAAGGATTTCAAATTCGAAACCGGACAGTTTGTGGAGCTGACTTTACCGGGCGAAGGTGAAGCGCCGTTTACTCCGTCCTCGTCACCGGCTGTAACCGATAAAATGGAAATTACCATTATGAAGGCCGGCAGGGTGACTGCTTTGCTGCATGATTGTCAAAAGGGACAAAAGGTCGGCATTCGCGGACCCTACGGTAAAGGTTACCCGATTGACGATTACCTCGGCAAAGAAGTTTATATCGTCGGAGGCGGTGTCGGTCTGGCGCCGATAAGGTCGTTGTTTTTAACGCTTGTTGACAGGATAAACGATTTTAAATCGGTGGTTTGCAGGTTTGGGGCAAGAACTCCGGATGATTTTATCTATAAAAACACGCTTTTCGATTCCTGGCAAAAAATCGATGGTGTGAATATCAAGCTGACCGTCGATAAGGGAGACGGGCAATGGAATGGCAATGTGGGAGTTGTCACGACAATCCTATCACCCGACGATGTCGATATCAAAAACAGCGCAGCCGTTGTTTGCGGGCCTCCGATTATGATGAAGTTTGCTACGTTGAAATTACTGGAATTCGGTTTCGATCCCAAACAGATATACCTCTCGATGGAAAAAAATATGAGCTGCGGATTCGGTAAATGCGGGCACTGTATGCTCGGACAATATTTTGTCTGTAAGGACGGCCCCGTTTTTACATACGACCAGATAAAAGGTTATCCGAATATTTGGGATTGAACCAGAGACCATACGAAGTGAAATTAAGAGACTAAAAAATCATGGGTGCAAAGTTAATAATCGATTTGGCAAAAACAGAACTCCAGGAAGAATCCGGCGTGCAATGTTCATACAAGCATCATCCTGAAAACAGGGGATTCGATTCTCTGCTTGAAATGATTCGCTTCGCCTTAATCTGTCGCAGGTGTGAATCCGCCCCATGTATCAAGGCGTGCCCGCAGGGTGCATTGGAAAAAGTGCCCTCCAGGAATAACGATGCCGGTATTCTTAAAAGAGCGAATATGTTGTGCACGGGCTGCGGTACGTGTGCGATAGCCTGCCCGTTCGGAACAATATATACCGATTTGATACCCTATCCATCCAGTGTTTGTGATGTTTGCAGAAACAGGCTCGCTCCGGGCGAAAAACCTTTGTGCGTCAATACCTGCGGGGATGGCAGTATTGATTATAAGGACGTGACAATAGAGGGAGATCTGACGGAAGTCTTTGATGATATCGTTGTAAAGGTCTCCGGCGGCAGTACGTGGGAACCGTTTTTGAGGGAAAAGGCAAAGAAATGAGTACCTCCTCGACAATTTTGTTCTGGATATTAGTTGTTCCCGGGACCATTGTTCTCGGATTAATCGCCTCGTGGGTCGTACGAAAAGTCAGTGCTTTAGTGCAATGGCGTGTCGGTCCGCCTCTTTTCCAGCCTTTATATGATGTTATGAAGCTGATGGGTAAGGAAATTCTTGTACCGAAGGAAGCCAACCGGACAGTATTTCTTTTGGCACCGCTTGTCGGTCTGGTAGGGATTTTGTTGCTGTCAGTGTTGCTCTGGTGGATATTGATAGATCCATCGGGAAAAGCCATCGTTGGCGATGTTATCGTGGCTATTTATCTGATGGTTCTACCGTCACTGGCATTGATTCTCGGCAGCAGTGCCAGTGCAAGTCCCCACGCATCTATCGGCACCGCCAGGGAAATGAAGCTTGTAATGGGTTATGAATTGCCGCTTGTTTTGGCATT
>CAYVXS010000431.1:0-3356 GCA_964454885.1 uncultured Pirellulales bacterium | reverse complement strand
TGTGTGAGCTCTGAATTGATAATCCGTGCCGCTGAATACTCATCTGCTATATCGGAGACTTTGATTTCAGCTTTGCCTTTTCCGTCTGGCGGGATGGATGTGCCCCTGTCATAGACAGTAAAGGTTAGACCTCTATATACGTGATCATTGCTGCCGATATTCAGATGCACGACTTTGGCATTGTTATCAACCAATATAATTTCTCCGTCGGGCTGATAGGCCAGAACATCCTGGTCCGGTCCCGGCTCAATTTTTGTAATCTGCTCCTTGGTAAGCTTCAATTCCTGTTGGGCCTCTGCCAGTTCCGCTACCTTGAGATCGAGTCTGTCTTCCAGGGTTTTCCTGGTTGCCGTTAGTTCCTGTACTTGAGCTGAAAGATTTTTAACTTGTTCTTCTGTGCTCTGCCTTAAAAGGTCCTGCAGCTCTTTGTAGTTTTGTTTTGCCTGTTCGACTTCCTGCACTAATTTTTCTTTTTCAGCCAGCAGGTCCTGTTCTTTCTGAGTATTTGCTTCGTTTACATTCTTGAGCTCCACCAGTTTCTCATCGAGCGATTTTTGCGTGTCGAACTGTAATTTTTTCGAGCTTTCCAGCTCTGCCGCTATTTCTTTGATTATAGGGACAAGTCCTGTAGTATTCGGATCTGCAATATTGATATATTTCCCTGCCAGTTCGAGAGCTGAATGAGATTCGGTATTAGCATTATCAGCTTTAACCTCGGCAGATGTGTCTTCCGGCACGCCGCCGACAATCAGGGTTACCATATCATCGAGACGGGTAGTCATAGTACCGAGCCAGCTCTTGCCGCTTAAACGGGAGCCGACATTTTTTCCTACGTCATCCCGTTCCAGCTTAGTGGCAAAGTCTCTAAGTTCGTTCTGAAAATTATCCTCTGCAGTCCTGTGCTCTTCTGCTTTGACATAGTAAATTACTGCGACAGTTGTTGAGGCTATAAAAAGCCCAACAAAAGTTATCAGAGTATAGAGCATAGCATTGCTTTGCTTTCTCCTGCGTACCGGCATAATTGAAACTCCTACGAAAAAACTGAAAAATCACCCTAAAAGCTTGTTAAGATATTATATTATCGCTTGAAAAGGCTGGTAAGTCAACAAAAAAAGCCTTAGGCAAGGGCGTTTTTACCATATACGACTCATAATATGCGATATTCCAACAGCTGAAGCATACGTCCAGTGCCGAAAATAGACTCTCAAAATTCCTCAAGTAGTGCAGGCAAGCTGCTTATTTGGTCTATTATCTTCCTCGCCGAAGCATTTGGTTGACCGCCGACGAGCTTATGTAAGCGGGCGGGACGAATTAATTGAACGGTTAGTATCCCTAAGGCGTTGGGAGCAATAAAATCCTTTTTTTCGTTGTCGGCGATATAAACGGCATTTTCCGGTTTTGCACACAGGTTATCCAGTATCTTTGTAAAACCGACCGGTGACGGTTTCCAGCAATCTCTGCCAAGTTCCTCGGTGTAAATTAAGGATTTGAAGTATTTCTCGATGGCTAATGCCTTTACTTTGAGCTTTTGAGCAGGCAGAAAACCGTCTGTGAGCAGTCCTAAAGTGTATTTTTTACCAAGGCGGGTGAGGGCTTCCCGACTATCCCGGGGCAGTTCTATGTCAGGGCTATGATTGCGATAGACCTCTACCATCTCGACTATGAGTTTTTCATCGCAGGAGATTTTAAGCTCATCGAGGGTTGCGTTAAAAGTTTTTGTGCGGTTACCGGCTGTAAATTGTTTCCAGAAAATGTTGAATATTTGTTCCGGTAACAGGTCGTCGAACCGATTTGCAAGCAATTCCGCCACGGCTGTAAAACCGCTTTTACAGTATTCGATTTCATCGTAAAGTGTATCATCCAGGTCAAAAATGACGGTCGTTATCATAAGTTTTTGCCGTTGTTGGGAGCTTTCTATATTACCTGTTGTTAGTCGAAAACATTGATATTTGAATCCATAATGTGTAGTATTATATTATTGTTGGTCTGTTGTGTCTAAGAATTGTCACAAATATTAGAATAGGGCCGGGAAAAATATTTATATGGCTGTTCAGAGGTTACAAAAAATTTTGGCCGCCTCGGGTATTGATTCTCGCAGAAAATGTGAGGAACTGATACTACGTGGCCAGGTACGGGTTAATAAGCATGTTGTCGATAAGCTGCCTGCATTTGCCGACCTTGAAAAAGACGTGATTACCGTGGACGGCAGAAAAATTCATATTGAAAGCAAGGTTTATTTTCTCCTGAATAAGCCCAAGGGAGTTATTTGCACGAATAGTGACCCTGCCGGCAGAAAAAAAGCAATAGACCTGGTCCGCACCGACAAACGTATCTTTTGTGTAGGCAGGCTCGATGCAGATACTACGGGTTTGATTATCCTGACCAACGACAGCGAATTGGCGAATAAATTAACGCATCCGAGGTTCGGACTGGCCAAGACTTATGTTGCACGAATTAAGGGACTAATTGTCGGCGAGCAGGTGGAAAAGATAAAGAAAGGAGTCCGGCTGGCCGAAGGCAGGACCGGTACCGCCGCCGTAAAAATATTGAAAAGCGGCTATAAAGAGTCGTTCGTTGAAATTATAATTCGACAGGGACTGAATCGTCAGGTTCGCAGAACGCTTGCACGAGTGGGATTTTCCGTTAAATCGCTTACAAGGACTCGTATCGGCAGACTTGATTCCCACGGACTGGGCCTCGGTAAATTCAGATCGTTAACGAAAAACGAGGTGGCACGTCTGAAAAAAATTCGGTAAATCAATTCCTTATTAAATATTAAAAGATTAAGTAAATGGGTTCAAAACAACGGAAAAGCAGAAAATCATCATTAAAAACAAACAAATCTCTAAAGGGGCTCAGAAACAGGAAACACAAAACAACAGAGAAAACGACAATTTTCAAACTCTTCAAGCCAAGAGAAAAGAAAGAAACGAAAAACGTATCAGGTACGCCGTTATCAGGCTGGAGACTTTGGTTGTTTCGTCTTATTGCTGTGACGATTGTTCCGGCTTTCTTATTTTTAATAATAGAAGTGACACTACGTCTTGTCGGTTATGGTTTCCCGACACATGTGACTGTCAAATGTCAAACCAACGACCGGGAATCGTACTGCAGTAATGTCAAATTTTCCTGGCGGTTCTTTAATCCCGATATTGCCCGAGCAATGGATCCGTTTGTTTTCCCTGCAGAGAAAACGGATAAGACCTACCGGATTTTCATTATGGGGGCATCTGCAGCGGCGGGAACGCCGGATGGGGCATTTTCCTTCGGACGGTTTCTGCATGTTATGTTGAATCATCGATATCCGCAAACAGATTTTGAAGTCATAGTTGCTGCAATGCCGGCTATTAATTCCC
>CAYVXS010000430.1:2994-3359 GCA_964454885.1 uncultured Pirellulales bacterium | reverse complement strand
AAGATCGGGCGATGAGCAATTAGATAAATTACAAATACAGCTAAAAAGGCTGGATACCGATACAAGAGAGTTGATAATGTTGAGGTTTTATTCGCAGTTAAGCTTTAAGGAGATAGCAAAAATGCGGTCCGAGCCGATTGGAACCACATTGGCCAAGCTTCATCGTGGGCTGAAAAAACTGCGGGAAATTATGGAGGGATAATATTATGAATAATTTAAATGTCGAAAATCTAAGAGAGCTGCTCGAGCAGTTTATGGATCCCGAACAGGCCCGAGTGCACCTCGAAGATATCGAAAGAGGCGAGCAAATCCTTCGCGAGCATCCGGCTCCCAAACCCGACGATATGCTTTTAGCCAATATTAAA
>CAYVXS010000430.1:0-2984 GCA_964454885.1 uncultured Pirellulales bacterium | reverse complement strand
CACAGGACAACTGCTTTGAGAAAAATAGCTTTTAGAGTGGCAGCCGTCGCGGCGGTGACAATTGTACTTGCAGCGGTTTGGACGAGTTTATTTAAACCGCCATCTATTCCTGAGACTCAGCAGCCTGTACAGTATGCCTCGGTCTTTCCATGGGACCATCATGATAGTGCTGTTTTCAATACGAAACTCGAACAGATTGAAAATGATCTACAGGCTATTGAAATGGGTGATGAGGATACTGATAATGACAGCGCCATAACCGAATTAGAGATAACAGTGACCGAATATGCCGGTGATTTCTGGAAGGAATAAAAATGGAGTCGAAACGTGGAATCCTAACAGTTTTAGTAGTTGCGGCAGTTGTTCTTTTAGCTTCTTTGCCTTGCGCTTTTGCCCAGGATAGTAATTACGGAAATAACGGACGAGGCCAGCAGGGTCAAAGAATGTCAAGACCCGGTGACCGTCCGGGATTTCAAAGGGGCTCACGAGGCGGACCGGATGGAGGCGGTCGAGGAGGATCAATGCGAGCAGGGACAAGATTTCCGCGGCCGGATGACAGGTGGAGAAGACCGGAATTAACGGATGAGCAGATTAACAGCATTTTGGAAGAATTGGCAAAACGTGATCCGAACGCGGCGAAAGAGCTGGCAGAACTGCGTAAAAAAGATCCGAACGAATTCAGAAACGAGCTAAGAAATAGTGCCTGGCCGGAAATAAGTAAGGTGATTGTTGATGGCCTTAGAGTGGAACGACAAAATCGATTCCTGGATTGGCTTGAAAAATATGTTCCGAAGGAGGCCGAATCGTTAACTAAATTAAAAGAAAGTGATCCGAAACTATATGCAGAAAAATTCGATTTAGTATGGGATAAATACCGTCCGATTTACGACCGGGCCAGGAGGAGTCCGGAGCTGGTACCGGTTCTTGTAGAAGATATGCAATTGACTGAAAGAGAGAATGAACTTATTAAAAAAATCAAGACTGAAAAAGACGACCAGCAAAAAGCCGAGATGAAGAATCAGCTGGAAAAAGTGGAATCCGACAAGTACGACCTTATTGTAAGAAGAAAACAAATCGAATATGAAGAGTTGCTCAGGCGGCTTCAGGCCCTGCAAAACGAGGTCAAGGCGTCTTTAGCGGATATTGATGAGTGGAGAAACGAAAAAGTTAAAGCAGGTAGAGTAAAGGAACGAGTTAACGAACTTACAAGCGAGAGAGAACGGAAATTCCCTTGGGAACATTAATCCTCTTTCGTACTTTTTAATTGTTCCAAATCATAAAAGTGCCAATATAATTTTTAACTGCTGCCCAAGGATGGCACTGATATCACACTCTTGGTGTCAATCCTTATTTACCCCGCGAGTTTCTTGCGGGGTATCTTTTTTAACATATTTGTTCCATTTGTTCCATCTAAAATTTGTGATAATATAGACCTTATAGATTTATATAAAGCGATGCGGAACAAAACCCGCCCCGGACGTGCGGTCAGGTAGTTAGTAATCAGGATTTTGACTACAAAGCCCCTAAAGGTACTCCGCTGTATGTTGAGAGGCTATCGATTCGAATTGGCATTGTTTGATGCCGTTGAAATTTCCTTTTTCTGGAAACTATCGGTTTGATTACCGCCTATATACGGCATGTACTTTTTATCGCAAAACATAATATGATTAACAAGCCATTCGTACAAAAACCGGATCATTTCTGACGGCATGTTTTTATTCTCCGCTGTATGTAACGAGCGCAGTTCATCGACTTTTTTACGAAAGACATCGTGTGCGCGGATTTGATTTGCAAGCCCGGGATATTTACATTCAGACATATATCTCTCTTCCGTCTCGAAATGAACAGAGGCATATTCAGCCATTTCGGCCATTAAATCCGTAATTACTTTTGAATTTACAGATAAATCTTCGGTGCTGAACATTGTATTTACAATTCTGAATAGATTTTTATGTTGTTCGTCCAGTTCCGGAACACCTACGCTATAGCTGTCATCCCATTCTATTGCATCCATTGAATCAATCCCCATTTATGTGATATTATTTTGCTTAATCCTGTTTTGTATAAATTATATCGGTTGTTTTTATTTTTAAGTTAATTTTACCTTGAATGCCTGCTTGTATTGGACGTAAATTGCCAATTATTCACTAAACAAAGGTGAACCGTGGATTAAAAGAGATAGTTATAGGACAAAAAAATTAGTGATTTATTCAGAATCTGTTTCGCATCTGCTCTGCTTTGGTGGCTTTTTTGAGCGTACGTTTTTCTTTCGAGGTCAGGCTGTGAATGCCGGATTTGTGGACCTTTTCCAGGATTCGGTCAAGCTCGATTTGCAGGTTTCGCTGTTCGGCTATTTTCTTTTCCCATTTTTGTCCGGCGGTCATCTTATGTTTGAGTTTACTCCGCCACGGACCGGACAGGACATAAGCGGCCCCTGCCGCCATTCCCGCTAAATGGCAGGCGTTACCTCCGGCATTTTCTCCGCCTGTGATAACAATAAAGAAATATACGAACGTCAGAACAACGGCTGCGATCCTTATGGGGACTGGAAATATGAAGAAAAAGACCACAAATTGAGGGAATAAAATCGCACATGCAGCCAGCATACCAAGAATCGAACCCGATGCTCCTATCATTGGTATAGAAGGTAGAAATCCTACAGCGACAAGCAGCATATAAAACAGGCCGCCGGCGACGCCGCAACCGAGGTAAAAGGTCAGGAACTTTTTACTGCCCCAATAACGTTCGAGCGTAGGCCCTAAAAAGTACAAACCTATCATATTAAATACAATATGAAAGATATTATTCGGAGAATGCAAAAATTGATAGCTAATCAGACGCCATAACTGAAAAAAGCGACCGGTTGAAGTCGTATCGATTTGGAACCAGTCATAGATGTATGCACCGAGGGGTGTCAGAACCGACACTACATATATTGTAATATTTGCAATCAAAAACCATTTTACAACCGGTGTAAGTTTCGG
>CAYVXS010000429.1:0-3377 GCA_964454885.1 uncultured Pirellulales bacterium | reverse complement strand
GTGCTAATGGTGACCACCAGACATGGGGTTGGGATATTGACGATATTGAAATAAAAGAAAAAGATAAAGAGACATTTGCTTTTCCCTTTTTCGACGATTTTGAAAATGGACTTAATAAATGGATTCTGAATATTGGAGATTCATGGCAGCCGAATGATGAGGATTTTGTAAGCCATGTATATTCAATCGCTGAAAGTCCTTATGGTAACTATCCGGCTTATGCATGTTCTGATCTGATTCTCGCACATCCGATAGACCTGTCTTTAAGCACATTTCCAGTACTGACCTTCTGGCATAGAATTGGTGTATATGGTAGCGATTACGGATACATTGATATATCCGAGGATGGTGGAAACTCATGGTCATCAGAACCATTAGCTTGCTATACTGATACATGGTTATCAACATGGTCTCGTGAGCAGATTGATCTGTCCGAGTATAAAACATCTCCGATTTTAATAAGATTCCGATTACGTGCGAATGGTGATCACGAGTCGTGGGGTTGGGATATTGACGATATTCATATCAAGGAGCTGTTTTATCATCCTGACCCCGAGCGATTGAACGTTCAGATCACTAATATCGATAATTCAACCTGTCCTAAAATTCAGGCCTCAGTTATAGTCACGGACAAAAATGATGAAGCTGTTGTAGGACTTGATGCATCAAATTTCACCGTGTATGAAGATAGCATTCTACAAACACCTATCACCGTTGAGTTAAGTACTTCCATTGTTTGCGCCGGCCTTGCTCTTGACTACAGCGGAAGTATGGAACCTAATGCGTTAGAGGCTCTTGAAACCGCAGCATCAGATTTTGTTGAATTGATGCTTCCTGGAGATCGTGGCGAGATCATCAAATTTGCAGAAGGCATTGAAATCATGCAAGAATACACTAATGATCGAGACGCATTACTTAACGCGATTCAGCGTGATACGACACTTGACTCAAGTTTTACATCGTTTTATGACGCGATCTATCAGGCCATTTCAGACACTGCGGAGCAAACAGGAAACAAAGCTGTTATTGCTATGTCAGATGGAAGAGATAACTACTCTGAACATAGTGCCACAGAGGTAATTGATCATGCTTTAACTGAGGGTGTTCCTGTCTTTACTATTGGCCTCGGAGATGAGATTGACGAGGATGTCTTGATAGCGATAGCAACTAAAACAGGTGGTATATACTATTATGCACCAACTCCGGATGACCTTGTGGATATTTATCAGAAAATTGCTGGCACACTTAAGACTCAATACTTGGTGACGTATTATACGACCATTTGTGATCCTAACAGCTCCGGTGATGTGGAACATGAATTAAGCATCGAAGTTAATCAAGATATGGCCTTTGGCCATGGCACGAAAAGATTTCGTTGCCCGGTTTCATGTAATTCAGATGCTGTTCTCGATACCGATATAGATAATTTGATTAAAGAGTCTGAAAATAAATCTGGCCGATAGCCAGATGCTCCATACAATATCATCTCCAATGGATGATATTATTTCTCGATATGGCTATCTTGGAAAATAAGGGCGGTTACCCATTAATTCCTTGGAATGAGGGTAACCGTCCATGTTTAAACTATTCTGTATGATTCATACTGATGGTTTAAACGAAAATTGACACAAGTAGTTTCCATTAGCGAATATGCAAAGAAAAAATATGTCAGATATTGTAACAAATGAAGATAAACTGAGCAACAAGAGCATGAATTATAATTTGGATTGGGGAGACTGTTGGAAATCAAAAATGATGCCCTAAATAATATTAGGAAAAAACGTTCACTTCACGTAAGAATTGTGAAAAAAACCGACTTGACCCACAGATCAAATATCCCTTTGCCTCTTTTTTTGATTAACGGATAATTATACATTGAGCAGTCTGTGGGACCGTCACCGGCAAAAGGTTCATAGCTTTCGCTTCTATCTATCCTCTAAGTTTCTAAAGCTTCAAGAATTCTCTTTTCGGTTATATCTGTCAGTTGCTTTTTCACGATTCCCTGCCACCTCTTTGGCATTGCCTGGAATGCATTTTTAATTGTATTACTTTGCTTCGAATCTATTAAGGCAGTGAGTATTTTTATTGCGGCATCCTTATCCTTTTTTTGTTTTTCTACCTTAGGCCTTCTGCTCATAACAAGTAATTTATGCAAGGCAAAATTCGCTGGGTGAGGAAGGGTAATCGTCGTTGAACCGACTTTGGATTTAATAGTGTTTTGCGATAGAAACTCAACAAACCTTAGAGCCTGGGCGTTCAAGCCAAGTCGTGGTAACAAATAAGGTTTATCCGAACCTTTACCTCGTTCAGGAACTAAAAATTCAACAATAAGTTGTGGATGCTCCAATCTAATATATCCTTTTGAACCGGTAAACCCGACAACAAAGCCCAAATCTTTAAGTAATTCAACTACATCAACTTTGGCTTTAATATATCTTGGCTGGGGGATTAGTAAGTCCATGTCCCTGGTCGTCAGTGAAGTCATATACTTCTTGCTGGCAAAATATTCCTTATAAAAAATGGTACACCAACTACCAACAAGAACTATATCCTTTAATATACCTGCCTTATCCAGCCGACGCAGAACTTCTACACACAAATCATACTGACTTTTTTCCACGTAACGTGCTCCTCAGGAATTTTATCTGCTTTTTGATCTCAGAAAGGAGTTTCCTATATTTTGCCCGATATTCCTTGGCCTGTTTATACTTATGTATTTCTTTATCACTAACTTTCTTGCCTTTATAGATAAATTTAACTTTCCCTTTTTCCCGAACAACTAAGTAATAGTACATGTGCCCTTTGACGTTCTTTTTTATCAAAGAACCTTTGGGTAATTTAGCCAATTCCTTCTCATAATCCTTTTGCATTGCCAAAGAATTAGCCAGTTCTTCTTCCAGCACGCTTTTTATAACTTTCATTTTGCATCCTATGGCTTAACATTAGTTACCATACAATTTGTATGATATTATACATTGTATGGTAACAGAGATCAATTGGTTGTCATACAAATTTGTAATCATTTGTATTTGTATGGTAATATGATAATAAAGTAATGTGAAGAAAAACTTTGTGCATACGTTCTACCCTCCAAGAACCTCTGAGGTGAGCATCGACCATAGTCTTTGAGCCCGTCGGATTGAATTTTCGATGCAATCTTAGTATCCACAGAATCTCCAAAGGTTCAAAAATCTTACGTGAAGTGAACGTTTTCTTCTCTACAGTTCAAAGCATCAGTTTTGGTTTCCACAATCCTACCAATCCTAATTTTGGCCAATACTCTCGTTATTCAGCCTATCGATCAGCGACAATCATTCTTACTGTTCGGTGACAGTTAAAAGTTCCGGATATTAGTCGGAAACAATAAGCTATCTGGA
>CAYVXS010000428.1:0-3388 GCA_964454885.1 uncultured Pirellulales bacterium | reverse complement strand
CCTGTTGCTGCCTTCCAGGTCTTCATTAAGGTCATTGTAGGACTCGAAGTCGTCAACAATTACATAATCGCCCGTGGTGAAGCTCCAAACCCTGCCTCTCCATGGACTGTTGGGATCCAAATCGTTGATCTCATCGACTCGCCAGTAATAGGTTGTAAAGGAATCGAGAAGTCCCGGAGGATCGTATGAAGTATCCGTCGTACCCTGTTCGACTAAAACATCACACGGGTCATCCGGAGAGGCCTGGTTGACATCGTTGAAATCGGTGCCGAAATATACATTGCGATCGACGGCAAAAACTCCAGGTGTCCAGCTAAGGACGATATCTATTGGTACCTCTATGCTCTGATCTGCCGGTATCGCCTTTTTGGCTAATTCCGCTGGTTCTACTTCCATGGTAATTTTGAGATTATCGACAAGGAATATCTGCGTCCAAGGTTCACCTACTACTTCTACACCCGGCCATGGCGGACCACCGATCTCATAAGACCACATGGGATTTGTCATGACCCAGTCGGTTCCTTGCCACCATGTTTTGTTATTTGCCTCCAATTCCCCAAGGTTAGCCGATACATGGTACCATTCGTCGGCTTGATAAAGCTCTATGGTAGGTATGCCAAATCCATAGTCACCACCAGACTCTTTTGTGAGCACAAAAATCTCTATCAGGTGAGGATCCCAGTTACCCTGGAGGTTGCGTAAATCAACCTCGAAGGTGTAATCATTCGGATCTTCACTGGTGTTTCCGGTCAGCTCGATATCCGTCTTGTAGCCAAATCGTTGATTAATATCCGCACGAAGCGTTCCGGCCTCCTCCCGTACGATATTTCCCTCGAAATCTATAAACGTACCTACATGCGAGACAGCGTTGTCAAACCAAAGCCAGCCATCAGCAGTGCTGCCTATCTCGCGGTTTTCAAAATCATCCTCATGCACAGCTATGACATCAGCAAGACATGTCATCGATCCCGCTAAACATAGGAATAATGTGATTAGAAATGTTTTTTTCATCCACATAATAATTCTCCTTCATAAAGATTAATAAAAGATTTGATTTATCTCAATATATGGTGGCTTATATACACAACCTCCAACCTCACCGACAAACCCTACGACCAACTGTATCCAAATGCCTATAAAACCCAATACTACTTATACCATTCCTTATCTTTATTATACTGTTCAAATGTGTCTAAAGTGAAGCGAAAAATGGAAAAAACGACAAGATTTTCCATCTAACCGGCAATTGTATTGATAGTAGCGATTTTCGCTACTATTGCCTGTAAAATGTTGACTATCTGCATGATGCCAATGGGGGATTTTGTGCTGAAAATCCAACTGGATAGTCCAGAAATCCTGATTTTTGAGGCAGCTGATACAGGATTACTTTTTATTCCTTTATTGCTTATGTTATTTGTTTCTATTGTTGCTCTGATAGCATAAAGTCGGGTGATGTTTGAGTGTTATATTATATTTGCAGGAGACGAACGCTGGTAAGATAAGTATGTTAGAAATTTTCTACCTCAATAGTGTGTGGGAGCTTTTCGAGGGGGCAGGAGGGGCATTTGGCTTTCGGTCGGCAGAAGTCTTTGCCTGCTCGGACTAACAGTGCATGGTACTCGTTAAAAAGCTGTATATCCTCAGGTAAATTCGATTCGAATAAATATCGCAACTGTTCGTAATCCACATCCGGCTCGATCAATCTGTGCCGGATTGTTATTCGGGCTGTGTATGCATCAACGACGAAAACAGGTCGATCAAAGGCATAAAGTAGAATCGAATCCGCAGTTTCCCGGCCGATGCCTTTGACGGCCAATAGCTCTTCTCGCAATAGCTCGGTTCTCAGACTTTCAAGATTCGTCAAATTGCCGTTGTAATTTTCAAAAAGCCAGTCCAGAAAGTTATTCAAACGTTTTGCCTTGATATTGAAGTAACCGGCGGGGCGGATAAGCTCGGCTAGTTTTGAAAGCTCGAGGCTGTGGAGTTTTTCGGCGCTGAGACAATCGGCGGCTTTTAGATTATTGATGGCTTTTTCAACGTTGGACCAGTTGGTATTCTGGGTTAATATTGCGCCCGTTATGATTTCGATTCGGCTTTCGCCGGGCCACCAGTGCTGAGGCCCGAAATCATCAAAGAGCAGTTGATAGATTTCAATTAGTTCCTGCCGGGTTGTCATAACGAGCTTATAATGCTGCTAAGGATTCCTGTTTAGAATTTGTTTGTGCGGGACAGAACCATTTCGGGAATGATTTTATCTGCTGGCTTTGCAGGTTCAGCCCGTAAACCACGGAGCTGCCGTTGTCTTCGAATTCTACGAAGTTATTATTGCTGAGAATGGTCCGCATCTGTTCGTTCTTCGGGCCCTTTTCGAATCGCAGGACAACTTTACCGAAATTCTTTTGTTTTACATGATTGAGCACCGAGGTAAGTGTGTAATCTTCGACTCCTCTGCTCATAACGCGGCAACTGAAAAGCAGGGTGTCGATTTCATAGACATCGTTCCTATGGAAACCAATGCAGACTCCGACCAGGCCGTAATCGCCGAACCTGTCGGAGACGGTGACTGTGAATATATCGCAGTCCTGCTGGTGACTGAAGGAGATAATCTGTTCCTTGGTATAACGCTTAATGGAGGTGTTTAACTGGTTCGTTCGCTGAACCAGCTCGCAAACGCGGTCCACCTGGTACGGCCGCATTTTTTCTATGCCGATTTTGAAATTGCACTGATCGAGAAATTCGTCCCTTGTTGTTGTGCTCTGGACCTTTTGACGCTTACTTTCCTGGATGTAAAATTCCGCTCTTTTTTTGCTTTCTTTAGTGACAAATTCGGGCTGGAACTCCGGCATATACAGCAGTTGTTCGAATATGTTCTGGTCATAGACCCTTACCTCGGGCAGCATGGCTCTCATCTGCTCTCTTTCGAAGGGAGAATCGTCAACGAAGGCGATGGAATCGAGGCCGATATTCAAATGCTGCTGCACCTGTTTGAGATTTTCCCATTTGTCTTTCCAGTTTAAAATAAAACACACGAATTCAGTCCCCGCCAGATGCTCGTTTATAAAAGCGCGTATGTCACTTTCGAGATAGGGATCGTTTTTACTTATCACTCCGATTAGAATGCCCCTTGCATGGAGAATGGCCAGGACGTTCCAGTGAAATCTTTCCTTGTCGATTCTTATCTCGAGGTTTTCAACGCCGACGTTTCTGATAATACCTTTCCACATAGTATCGTCGAGGTCCACAATCAGGCACTTGACTTTTTTGCTTCGTCGAAGGACGAAATCCATCAAGTATGTATATTCCTGTGCAAGGTGAGTTGCGGGGAACCTGATATGGCTGTACCATGGAGCGTCGGCCTGTTTTAACGTCTGTTTGAATCCGTACATCG
>CAYVXS010000427.1:1458-3412 GCA_964454885.1 uncultured Pirellulales bacterium | reverse complement strand
GAAAGAGTGGCAGCCTCAAGCGAAGCTTGGGGATGGCTATTTCTAACAAAGATAGAATATTTAAGAAGGATTTTTCAATATGGAATGTAAAAAACAGCAGAACTTAAAAAACTGTAATTGCTCATATTCAGGCTGCGGCAAAACAGGCGTATGCTGTGAGTGTATAAGTTATCATTTAGCAATGAAGCAGCTGCCGGCATGTTGCTTCCCCGATGATGTCGAAAGAACTTACGACAGAAGTTTCAAAGCCTTTGCCAAGGCCTGGAATTTATAAAATGTAACAAATACAACGGCCGAGTTATCAGGAGCTCGGCCGTCGGTGTAATACCAGTTGATTATTCGTCTTATCTATCTTTAGAATTGTTAGGGTCAAACAAACTTGAGTTAACAGCTTCGGCCCATTTGAAGTCCATTATCCATCGCACCATTTTTCCATCTGCCGTACCTTCAATCTCAATTTTGATCGGCAATTCCGTTTCTGTATCGACCCATAGCCGCCCTACTGCGTTTTCAAGCTGTTCACCTTCGGTTGGAGGATTTTTAACTTCAATTCCTTCAACCTGCACTCCATCAATGACAGAGCGGCCAAGCTCTTTGTAAGGTCGTGACATAAAACGGCTGATATATTCTCTCGGGTCCCTGTACTGCTCCGGCATTTTCTCGTGCATGTCCGCCGGAAGCGGCCACTTTATGAATTCATCTTCACCGGGAACGGCCATTATCATCTCATTTGCATCCGGTGCTACATACCAGGAAACTATATTTCCATCGGCCCCTACATCCATCCTGAATCCGTACTTCTCCGACAGATATATTATCCATTGAGCCGTTGTTTGATCTGTGTTATCTTTGCTGTTTGGAACGGACACTTTTATTGTAAGGCCGAACATAAAGGTTTCTATCTTTTCGACTCGCCGAGCCACCCTGGCCCAGGCTACACCGCCGGGATTCATAATTCCGAACGGATCGAAAGACAATATAACAAGTATAACAGCCGCAGCGGCAGCAAATTTTGATATTCTACTTTTCATAATTATTCTCCATATATTTGGCCCAGTTCCGGGCGATTGTTTTTGTTTTAGTTTCTCGAGAGCGTCCCCAAGAATTCTTTTTTCTGTTTGGGCATCGGTCATAACGTCGGATTTATCTATGAGTTTTTTTATTTTATCTTCCGGATTCATTTGAATACCTCACTATCTAAAATTGATCGCAACTTATCAATCCCGTATCGATACCGGCTCTTGATAGTATTGACTGAAACTCCGAGCGAGTCTGCTATTGACTTGAATGTCATTCCGGCCTGAAAGTGCAGCATTATTGTTTCACGCTGGTCGTATGGAAGCATGGTCATCGCATTGCTCAACTGCTGCAATTGTTCGTTACAAACAATCGTACTTACCGGCTCATTCAAATTCGAATCTTCGTATTCGACCGGATTCGATTCCAAACTTGCGTGATTTTTTGCCTTGTTTATATTCCTTGCACGATTCGCAACGCATGTTGCCAGATAGCCTTTAAGGCTGCCGGTCAGTCGAAATTTTTCAATGTCTCTAACGAAGCCGATAAAAACATCATGTACCACATCTTCGGCAGCATTCGTATTATGTAAAAGAGCAACAGCTAAAATCAGCATACCCTTTCTGTACTTTTCATAGATCCGCTCAAGAGCTTCCGCACTTCCACGTTTACATCTTATTACAAGCAGCTTGTCTTCCATTCAAATACACCTAATAAGTTTTTCAACAAACGTTTGCCTCTAATATAACAATTTGAATCCTTGTTTAGGTTTACAGAAATAGATATTTTTCGCTATTTTCTATCGATAAAGAGAAAATTCCCATATAATAAGGTCAGATGAAAACTCAAAAAACAAAACAATCTAAAACAATGAAAACGGCTTTGATAGCACCATGCGGGATGAATTGCAGGCTGTGTATCGGTTATATCAGGGAGA
>CAYVXS010000427.1:0-1448 GCA_964454885.1 uncultured Pirellulales bacterium | reverse complement strand
AATAAATGCCCCGGCTGTTTTATGGTTGATGCTTATAAGTCAAAAACACGCGTAGGCTGCCGGATAAGAATGTGCGAAAAGAGAAAACAGCTCAAATCCAAATTCTGTTTTGATTGCGACATATTTCCTTGCGCCAGAATGAAGCAGTTGGACAAGCGATACAGGACAAAATATTCAATGAGCATGATTGAAAATCAAAAATATATCGAGCGGTTCGGCATAAGAAAATTCATTCGTAGGGAAAAAGAAAAATGGACCTGCCCTAAGTGTGGTCAACTCCTATCTGTCCACAGGGACAACTGCCCTTCATGCGATTTCAAATGGCGTTGAAAATTCCAGGGATATTTTTTTCAGGGAGGCGCAATAAAAAGGCCGGGTTTAATTAGCCCGGCCTTTGTAAAAAACTTTTTATGATTATTTTATTCCGGCAGATTTTCCGGAGCCACATTATTTACAGTCAAATCGCCGTAGATAACGCGGTATGTTCCCGAACCTGGGGGCAGATACCAGAATATAGGTGTCGATGCATCACCAAACCGTACATTTTCGCCGGCGTAACGCCAGTTACTCTCCGCGGGTAACTTCATCACAAACATGATTCCGCGGGTCATCTGCAATGCACCCTGCTTGACTTGCTCTTCCGACTCCTGCCCGTCGCCGAATCTGCCCTGCCGTTCCATTTCCATTGCGAGCTTCTGCAGCTCAATCGGATTAAATGTCGGCGGGAACGAATTGTCTTTGGTCCAGCTCGACCACAAACGCAGATATTCTATCAAATCCTGCTCGGTTACCTCGGATGTGTTTATCTGAATATCCATCTTTGTGTAACCCGCCGGGGGTGTCAGACTAAAGAGCGAATCGTCCAGGTCAACGTCAAAGCGAAAGTCCGTCATCACTATATTCATACCGAGGGCGTTGATAAACTCGGTCTCAACGCGAACCAGCTTCTGCGTGTCTTCGTCGATCCAGACAGTATTTATCGTGCCGTTTTGTCTCACACGATAACCCTGAAGAACACTTCCGTTTACTTCGATGGTTCCAAGTACCTCGTCGGCCTGTTCGGGAAGTGCCCTGAGTTTCTCGATAGCATCGAATTGCCGTTGTGCCGGGTCGTTATTTAAAGCCAGGTCCATCTCGTAAAACTGCTGTCGGGGGGGCATAAGGGTCAGGGCTTTACCCTGGGTCCAGTCGGCCACCGTGACATAGCCTTCCGGCATCGTTATTCGCATATATCCGGGTTCCTTAAAGGCCATTTCCATCTCAATATTGGAATTTGTAGTTACCCTGTATGTCAGCGTTCGGGCCATCCGCAGCCTGCCGGCGACCTGTGCGAAGGCGGAACTCTCCACCGGGATACCCAACTGATTTATGACGACCATCGCAGCGATGATTATCACTGCCGCAGCGGCTATTTTTATAACTGGATTTTTCATAATCGTTCTCCATAT
>CAYVXS010000426.1:0-3415 GCA_964454885.1 uncultured Pirellulales bacterium | reverse complement strand
CGTAGTTCAACTGAAGGTGAGCCGGCAGGGTGAGCATGAACAGGCGGTTGATTGTGGCGATTGAAACCTGGCGGGTTTTATCCGCCTGTCCTGTTTCGCAGAGAGTGTGAAGCTTATCTATCGCCGGAGTGGAAGCACCCATGTATTTTTGCATGTTGATGCCCAGTCTCAGGTGGCTCAGCAGAAACAGTGCCTCCTGCGAGCTTATCAGGTGGGCGTTTTGCAGCAGGGCCATCGCGCGGGAGATTTTATCGTCGAGGATATCCGGCTGTTTCGAAAGGAGGTGACTTCTTGCAGCTTTTTCGAACTCGGTTATTTCGGGAATGATTGCTTTTTCGAACTGCTGGACAACTTCAGCTTCCGAGACGCCGAGTGTCACCTGGTTGGAAAGCTGGTACAGGTCGCTTACCGCTTCGGTGCCTTCCCCGAACAGGCCGCGTATGGTGAGGCCCATATCCTTTGCGGCGTTGAAAAATTTATCTATCTGTCCGGTCATTTTCAAGGCGGGCAGGTGCAGCATGACCGAGACCCTTATTCCCGTGCCGAGATTTGTCGGGCAGGCGGTCAGGTAGCCGTACCGGGGACTGAAAGCGAAGTTGACCTTTTGCTCGATCATGTCGTCTATTCGGTTAATCTGTTCGTAGCACTGGGACAACTGGCAGCCGGCCTTGAGCACCTGGATTCGCAGGTGGTCCTCTTCGTTAATCATTGCGGTGAAAAATTCCCGCTGGGCCATTACGACTCCGCGGGGTCCTTTGCCGAAGGCAAGGTGACGGCTGATGAGATGTCTTTCCACTAAGAAATGCCTGCTTAACGCCGGGGCTTTATCTATACTGATATAATAAACCTTATCGCCAAGATCGAGCGTCATCAAAACGTCTCTGAGCTTTTCGAGTATGGCGGTTTTTTCCGTATTCGAGCAGTGGCTGAGGAATTTGTACCCGGATAGATTGCGAGCCAGGCGGATTCGCGACGATACAACAATATCCGCCAACGGGCCTGAGCCGTTAAACCATTCGTTTATGTCCTGACTTATATTTGTTAGTTTCATATTCGAATAAAACTATTGAGTTTTCTCGTGATATTCTAATAGATTTCTCGTTGTTTTATTTCGTCCCGCAATCTTGCCGCCAATTCGTAGTCTTCGCATTGTACGGCGGTGTCCAATTGCCGGCGCAGGTTCAAAAGTTCTATTTGTTTTTTCGCATCCTTCGGTGTTGTCGAAGGAATTTTGCCGCAGTGGTTGGTTTTGCCGTCGTGGGCTTTCTCGATAAGCGGGTGCAGTGATTTCGCAAAGACCTCGTAATCGTGAGGACAGCCTAATACTCCATCTTTACGGAATTGGGCCAATGTAAAACCGCAGTTCGGACATGAGATCTGCTGCTCCGTCGGACCGGATAATTCATCGTCGCTCGGGGCAACGGCAAGCAGATTGCTCAGCAGCTCGTTTATAGGGATATGACTTTTTATGGTAATATCCTGTTGCGCGGCGCATTGCTCGCAGATATGCATTTCCGTTCTCTGGCCGTCGGTTATCTCGGTCAGGTGGATTGTTGCATCGTTTTTATTACAAATCTGGCACTGCATCATTAAGTCTTCTTTATGAGAACAGCTTATACGAGCCGGCCCTTAACGAATTGATCTTTACTTTAATATCATTTTACCAAAACGGCGATTTTTTGCAATAGGTCAAACAAGAAGTTCTTTAATACTATGAAATAATCGGCAAATTTCAGGTCCGTCTGTAAATCGAATCGTCTATTCGCTGAATTTAGCCGAGCAGCCCGGGGCCTCGACGACCTTGATGTTTTGCAGTTTTACCCCCTTTGGCAGCCCGGATTTAAGCTTATCGTATATATATTTGGCTACATTCTCCGCCGTAGGATTGTTCTGCCGGAAGTAGCTTATTTGTTCCAGTGCCGTATTATCGAGTTCGGCCACGCAATCTCCGAGAAGTTCCTGTAATTTGTGAAAGTTCATCACGATTCCTATATTATTCAGCTTGTTACTGCTGAGACTGGCTTTAACCTGCCATTCGTGGTTATGTTGAGGCTCTTTTGAGCCGTCCGGCAGTATTAACTGATGCGATGCCTGAAAATGTGTTTCGACGCTGATTGTAAACATAAAAAATAACTATATTCAAAAAGTGTAGCAACAAAGTGAACAAAAGTTTTAAGTGTTTAAAGTGCCTAAAATTTAGACTTTTACTTTAGTTCACTTTCGGCACTTTAGATTATTTTAGAGACCTTAAATTTTTTCTTTATTGAGACGTTTTTTCAATCGTTCCCGGATGTTTTGTGGAATCAGGTTCGTTAAATCGCCGCCCAATGAGGCGATTTCCCTTATCAACGTCGAGCTGGTAAAGCCGTACTGCTCGGAGGTCATAATAAAGACGGTTTCTATCCCGGCCACCGCCCGGTTGGTCATCGCAAGCTGGAATTCGTACTGTACGTCGGTGAGGCTCCGCAGGCCGCGAAGGATAACGTCAGCTTTTCTTTGTGCTGCGTATTCGACCGTCAGGCCTTCGAAGCTCTCGACAAGGACGCCCGGCATTTTCTTTTCTTCCAGAAGCTCGCGGATCATTTCCACGCGTTCTGCCGGTGAAAAGAGCTGGTTCTTTACAGGGCTTCGACCGACGGCGATAATCAGCTCGTCGAAGAGCCTGATGCTCCGGCTGACAACGTCCAGATGGCCGTTTGTGAACGGGTCGAACGAGCCGGGGAAAATCGCCCTGACAAATTTTTTAGCCATTCTTTCACCTTAAAAAAACAGGCAGTAATTATATCCAAAACCTGCCGGCTGTCAAAATATATCTGGTTGAACTTGATGTCGCAAATTGCGACTTCAAGTTGACATATAGAGAAGTGTGAATTGTTGGTTATTTTGAAAAGCAGTTTATTTAAGAAGGGAATTTTAATTATTTTCTGAATTTGCCCCAATATACCCATTGGGCATAACACTTACATTATCTAAATGAACTGCATTTTCTCCACCACTTCCATTACCTTCTTCATAAATTAGTTTTATATGGTTGATTCCAGGGTTTAGACCCCATTGCGAATTTCTCCAATCTAGTTCTCCTGACCAGTTCCACATAAGTCTGTTATTAATATAAAGTCTTGTATTATTCGATGGATGAGTTGATGTTTTTAGGTCAAAACTTAGGGTTGCTTGTTCAGGAAGATAAGCATCAAATTCTAGTGAGCTTGAGCCATTTCTTCCTATATATCCTGATTTTGCTGCATGGTTTTCTATTGTCCATGGATTCTCTTCATCATTTTCCCACCAAATTGCAAATTTTTGATTTTCAAAATCATCTACTAATCCATAACGAGCATTAACTGGCTGACCAGGATTATTTTTATAAATTTCTTCTTCAACTGCTTGCCCATCTCTTAAACCTGTAGTTCCATCT
>CAYVXS010000425.1:0-3425 GCA_964454885.1 uncultured Pirellulales bacterium | reverse complement strand
CCATAAAATAATCCCCCTGAAACCTCCGGAGACAATTACGACCTCAACCATGATAAAAATAAGGGGTATAAATGCGAGGATTTGCAGGTTCGTTTTATTCGTAACAGTATCGGCTACATAAATCCCTACCGATTTGAATCCGACCAGCCAGGCCGTAACACTCAACGGGCTTTGCGGAACTTCGGTCAGCAATCCGCCTACGATAATTGCGATTCCCAAACTCAAGAGTACGTGGCGTGTTAAAAAAGCAAGCGATATCGCCAGCACAGGCGGGACAATACTATACCACATTATTTTTTGCGGATTTTGACCGTCGGCCGGCGACAATTGAGCGGCCAAAAAGCACAGAACAACAAAGATGATTATCGCTATAGCCGCTCTTGTGAAAGATTTTAGTTTCAATATATTATTAATCCTGCTCGAGGCGGAAAAGAAAATCAATTTCCGCCACTTTAATCAATTACGCCCGATTTTATATGACCGAAAGGAACATATCCGGCTTTCTCATAACAAGATAAATATAATACATAAACAAATCAAGATATCGAAAACAGAAAAATTATATTGAAAAAACAATATGTCAGTACAAACACCATATCGGGACATTCAACAAGTATTTCAAATGCCTTTCGAAAGTCAAGATTTTGTTCCCTATTTGTCGATATAATAAAAATGGGAGGACCGATTGTATCGATCCTCCCTGCGCGGCATCGTCGCAAAAAAGACGGTATTGGCGGAACTTCGTGAAAGAACCCCACCGCCTGTCGATGCCTTTTTATTAGATGCACCTCCTTCATAAGGCCGTTTGTTCACAAATTCATAACTGAAATCTCCTCAACCTTATCTACTAAAAGTGATGTCGCATGAAGATATCGTGTGGCGTTTCTTTTGGCGTCAATGTCACGATAGACACGCTCTACCTGCCCGGCGGTCATTTCCGTCACCGCCGCAACCTCCACCGGTGTCACTCCATGATTCTTACCATACAGGCACAAATCCATCTTGTCGTAGGGAATCGAAAAATAGAACTCCTCCTGGCTCTGCTGCATTGGATAAGTATCGGTCGTGGGCGGACGTCTGCAAATCTCTTCCGGGATACCGAGGAATTCCGCCATTTGATAGACCTGTGTTTTGTGCAGGTGAGCAATGGGCTTTATGTCCGCGGCTCCGTCACCGAGCTTGACGAAAAATCCCTGGTCGTATTCCTGCCTGTTCGGCGTTCCGGCGACGGCGTAATTCAGCCGGTCGGCATGATAATATTCCAGCATCTTTCGTACACGCTGTTTGAAATTCGTCGCAGCCACAATCTCGAGATATGCACCCGGTGTCAGCCGGACCTTTTTTTGTTTGCCGTCAGGAGACTGCACAACCACAGAAAAAATCCTGTATCTGTCATCATCTAAAATTCCGGGAAGTACTATTTTGCACTTATAGCCGGGGCCGTATTCCGGTATGACGCTTCTTATTGCATCATCTCGTCTTTGATAGCAGCGAACTGATTCCAAAACATCGGTAATATCTTCATAAATCGTTTGTATCTCCAGGTAATCACTAATCAATCCGCCAAGCTCGTTTGTTTCGGGAGCAGATTCCTTTTCCGGCATTAACAACCCCAGGACACGATCTTTACCAAATGCGCGAACACAAAGAGCGCCTACGACGCTGCTGTCGATACCTCCTGACAGACCGACTACAACGCCTCGTTTCCTGAATCGTTTCAGGACAATCTCGCGAAGCTTTCGTGTAATCTTTGCAGTCTCATTAGCACAATGCAACTTCAGCACTTCTGCAGAGAACTCTCCTTCGGTTCCCATATCGGTTTAACCTCCATGCTTTTTAACTTTTTCTTATCGATCTTGCCGTTGGCTGTTACAGGCAGCTTGTCCATGAATTCTATATACTTCGGGACCATAAATGTTTCCATATTCGCCGCACAGTACTTCAAAATGTCCTTTTCCGTCAGCTCGCGCGACGGTACGGCAACAATATAGGCTTTAACAGCCTGGCCGAGAATATCATCCGGCACACCGATAACACACGCTTCCGCTACGCCATCCATTACACACAAAATATTTTCTATTTCCCTGGCGATAATCCTTTCGCCCCTGCTTTTAATCATGTCATCATGCCTGCCTAAGAAATAAAGAAAACCGGAATCATCTTTTCGGAAATAATCACCGGAATAAAGCACTCTTTCGGCCGGATACCGCCCGTCCCTGTAAGTTTTAGAGGTAAGATCCGGGTCTTTCCAGTATCCCTGCATAACATTCGAACCACGGACAACCAGTTCCCCCGGCCGGCAGTCACCCACCTCATTGCCGTCACTATCTACTATAAAGACTTCGCAGTTCGGCATGGCTTTGCCCACCGATTCAGGTCTTGTCTCCAGCTCGTCCGGCGACAGGTAACTGACGCGTATGCATTCGGTCAGACCGTACATCGATAATATCCTGACATGGGGCATGAGTTTCTGCAGGCTGCGAATATGTTCTACGGGCAGAGCCGCACCTGCGTTAGTAATATACCTCAAAGAACTGGTGTCGTATTCGTTCAGATTGTGCATCTTCAACAGCATGGCAACCATAGTCGGCACAACCGGGAAACCTGTGATTTTTTCCTCTGCGATTCGGGTCAGAATATTGTGAAGATATATAAACGACTGCTCCAGAACAACAGTGCCACCGAACATAAAGCCCATAATGACCTGATATAATCCATAACAAAAGGAAAGGGGCAAGACATTTAGAATACGGTCATTCGTATTATTATCGATATATTGAATGACGCTTCTTGCAGTAGAAATCATACCGTGATGAGTGACCATTACTCCTTTAGGTTCACCCGTAGTACCGGATGTGTAAATAAGCGCCGCCAAATCCACATCTATACATCGAGGCAGTTGATTGCTGTTTCCGCATCTCCCGGCTCTGTTATCAAAATTCGAAAAAATTTCGCTCCAGCTTAGAGAGGACTGTGTGAATTTTTTAGGTATTCGATTTTTCGGACCGGCCCAGATTATTTTAGTACTTCTCTGCATCCTGTCTAAAGTCCCGTTAACGACTCCGGCCTTGGATGTGTGGGTAATCAGAACACTGGCACCTGAATTCTCCAGGACATATCTGAGTTTAGCTCCCTTGACAGAGCCGGCCAATATGATGAAGACACCACCTGCTTTCAGAATACCGTACAGCGATATAACGGTTTCGGATGAATTATCCAAAAGGACCGCTACCCTGTCATGACGATGGATTCCAATATCCTGCAAGGCTGCAGCTAAGTGGTCGCTCCGGCGGTCGAGGTCTTTGTAGGTAAATCGCTGTTTACCGCAGATCAGGGCCTCCTTGTCGGGAAAACGGCGAGCGGAACGACTCAGCCATTCGTGTACCAAAGTCGGGTCAAATTCGATTTTATTCATATTTCTGTGA
>CAYVXS010000424.1:0-3428 GCA_964454885.1 uncultured Pirellulales bacterium | reverse complement strand
CGCAGCCACAATGGATTTCATGGTAACAATCAACGAAGCGGACCGGCGAGGTGCACCGAACATCTTTCTGGTTGCCGATATGCCTTTCCTGTCTTACCAGGTCTCTAACGCCGAGGCGGTTAAAAACGCCGGCCGATTCGTTACCGATTCGGGTGCCCAGATGGTGAAAATCGAATCTACTGCCGCCCACCTGGACGTGATTAAAAAAGTCAGCGATGCCGGAATCGCAGTCATGGCCCATATCGGCATAAAACCACAATATATCAGTAAAATCGGCAGATTTAAGGCCGAAGCAACCACCGCGGAAATGGCCGCTCAACTGATAAATCTCGCCGAGCAGATGGTTTCCGCCGGTGCCGGTGCCCTGCTGCTGGAAGGAACCGCCGCCGAAGTTGCGGAAATTATCACCCGGCATAGCGAAGTACCGGTCATTAGCTGCGGCTCCGGGCCCGGCTGTGACGGCCAGGTCCTTATAGCACCGGATATTCTCGGCCTGACGCAGGGCAAAAGTCCGAAGTTTGCCAAGAGTTACGACAAGTTGGACGGCCACACAATCGAGGCGTTTAAGGCATATAGCAAAGAAGTCCATACCGGCCAATATCCCGATAAAGAGCACAGCTACCACATGAAATCCGGTGAATTCGACCGCCTCAAGGAAATCCTCAATCATTGAAAAACTATCCTGAGCTTGTCGAAGGATTGGCTTTGTTTTTTTCGGCCAAATCCCCCAAAACCGCTGTTTTTCTCGTAATCTATTTATTTCAAAGAAGTTACGCAAAATTACCTATTTTAATATTGGCTTTGTTTTACATTTTTCCTTCTGAATCCATAAGTTTAGGGTTTCGGATTTAGAATTTCGTACTTCCAGCCGCAGGCTGGCGAATTGGCTTTGTTTTTTCAAATTAGATCAATTTGTAGAGAGTTCTCTACGTCCGTCGAAAATCCCGTGGCCGAACCCCACATCATTTGAAATTAAAAATTTGAGATTTCAGATTGGTTTATTATCCCCCATTTTATACTTTCTTTATTCAGTATTCGATATTCATAATTCTATTCGTTACACATTTTACCCAAAAACGACCTTATCGCAACTAAAATCCCCATTATTTCCTTAAAATCGCCCTTTTTGGAGAAAAATGCTCCTGACCCCTTTTTAAAAAAATTCTTTAAAAATACGTAGTCACCACAATTGCCCAAGAACAATAAAGTAAGGTAAAATAGATGTTTCTTAATATAGATATGCTGCTACGGATTTCAAGAAGGTTAAGGTTAAGCCGCTGAATAACCTCAGGGGGGATGGAAATAACCTTCCAGGTAATTACTTTCGACAGGTTTTTTCGAATAAGCAGGAGTGATTTCAATTCGCTTATCATAAGAACCTGTTGAGATAAGATATAATTCCGAAGGTTTCATTAAATCTTTCACGAAACTACGGTCGGAGGAGGAACCGCATGAAAGGTTGGGTAGTTTCGCTAATTTATTTAACGGGCCTCATTCTGTCGCCTGATACCGGGATTGCTATAAATATTTCTCCCGCTCCTTCACAAGATCAACAGCTTTTATTCGCACCTCCCCCGCCGATACATATTTCCATTGTTCCCAATGAGCTGCGGTGCCATGCCTCGATACGTCCCGGTAATTATCCTTCGTCCGGACCTTTGCAATTGCAGGTGACATCAGGTGCCCCGGGCTGGTATATGCAAATACAATCAACAGACCTTAAAAACGAAGAAGACGAAATCGGCGCCGAAGAAATTTATATAGTTAGAAAGCAGGAGACAAATTCGCTGAACCAGCCCCAAACAGTTATGGAGACCGGCCTCACAGGCGAAACATCTATCGAAGTTTTACTCGGACTGCAAACAACCAGGCGATACAAACCCGGAACTTATACCGGGCAAATCCTCGTGATTTTCGGTTATCCTCAAATGTCACTTCCGCAGATAATACAAGTTCCGTTCGAGGTGGAAGTGGCCTGTATGGTCACGAGCAATATCACCAACCATAAAATGTACTTTCATTACGGCCTGCCTGACGAACAAATCAACGCGACGGCGAACGGGGAAATCACTACGGATACGGACGTCTGTCTTAGCCTTTCCGTAACGCAAGGCCGAATAGACTGCCTTCCGATGCTTCGCTCCGTCTCGAGTCAAATTCATTGTGAAGATTATTTTATCCCGTTGGTTTGGGAGCTTCGATATAACGAAACCTACTGGAGAAAACCGGACAACGTATCGATTAGCGGCAAAGAAATTTCATGGGAGCTTCAAGCCGATTCGGGGAAAATTTACTACGAGCTTCAATGCAATCCTCGCCCCGATGCGGCACAAAACCCCGGAGATTACGGAATGAGTATTGTAATGACGGTCACACCCATTCTCTAAAAAGGTGGCCGAAAATAAAATTTTTAGTACCCAAAAAACAAAAGGAGAAAGGAGGTGATGAACTTCGGGAAGAATTAACATGGCTGCACGAAGAACCGGTGCATCCTTCGGGCGGCAGGAACAGTTTTTCCTGTGTAAGCAGGAGATAAAGCACCACGCCTCAGGTATGAAAAAAGGCGGGCAGAATCACCTGAGTCGGCGAAATCCCGTGTAGGGCACGGAAAATTACTGCCCGCCACATCAATGGTCCGGATACATCGTGTACCCGGCCAAAAATAACATTTGTCCTATTATAGTATATCGACTGATAACGGCAAAAAATAAACAACTTTAGACCGTCAAAACAATCGATATGGGACAAAACATTTGAAATGGAGAAAGATGATGAAAAAAATAATATTTTTTGTGGCTCTTACAAGTCTCTGTTTCCTTCTCGTAAAACCGGTATTCGCAGATCCCGGAACCCTGTACCAACAGGAAGAAGGAGCTAATGATGCCGACCCGGTCGAAGTGGATGCCGCCGGACATGGATCTGCTTGGTCAAATAGTGCAGGACATCTGCTACAACAACGCCGTGTCTTATTTCGCAATGGAGCTTGATTAACTCTGCAACAAGCGTCCCACCATTTGAATCGCAAATTTCAATCTGAAGCGCAACGCTTGGGTTTGCTCCAGAAGACCTCTGTCGGGGTCCGATAGTTCAAACATTTCCGTGGTCGATTATTCAATAGTTCCACGACTCTGTCAAGTTCCGGCTGGTTGATCTGTCTAAAATCCATGCCTTTCGGGAAGAACTGACGCAGCAGGCCGTTGGTGTTCTCATTGGTACCGCGTTCCCAGCTATGGTACGGCCTGGCAAAATAACTCCGCATATCCAACTCACGCTCCAGTTCCTTAAATCCCGCAAACTCTTTGCCGTTATCAAACGTCATAGTCTTGACTTTCCCTAATGGCAATTTCCTCATTGCACCAAGTGTTGCACGGGTTGCTTACGTCTTTTCTCATAATACCGCTGGGCAAGGTGCGGCTTATACTGACTTG
>CAYVXS010000423.1:0-3431 GCA_964454885.1 uncultured Pirellulales bacterium | reverse complement strand
ATAATTGTACCCAAAAATCCCTTTATTGCAACCAAAATCCCCGTTTTTCAGGGAAAATGTCCATGACTTTTCCCCCACAGATTCGTCCTTAGCGCAGGGTGGGGCTTTTATCCTTTGCAGCAGCTTGCTATGGAGAATGGATGCTCCATCAATAGAAGAAAACGGACCATTTTTGTGAAATTTTTGTATGATTAATGCCGGAAAAAAGCTTGCTTTTTTTTGTAATTAGTACGACATTTATAGCTTCAATTCGTTTTAAATGCGTGTATCGGGAAAATCAAAAGTTACGGGAAAGGAAAAAAAATGAAAGCAAATCCGCAAAAAGTAAAACTTCACAAAATGTCTTTTGCTGTTTTATTGCTGGTAATCTTCAACCTGGCGGCAGTTTGTAACGCCGAAGACTTTTGGAGTCGAAAAGGGAAGGAAGAGCTTCTGCTTATCGTTCGACCCGTCACTATCACCAGAACAACGTCAACTCTTATTAATGCAACACTTGAAATGGAAGATACTACTTTCTATGCATTCGGTTATGGAGCAAATCTTGATGACCATTTTAATTTAAATTTTGATGCGGCCTTTTGGACCAACTTCGATTTCAAGCTGAAGTCCGGCGGAACCGTTGTAAATCATTCCGATGTAGATTCCATGTCAATGAATTTGAACCTCGATTATAATATCTTTAAGGACCGTCTTACCCCGGTTGTTTCCGCAGGCATCGGATTCATACGCTTCGACGGCAATTGGGACAATACTTTTATAGGCAATTTTTCAGAAACAGATTTTACATATAACCTCGGATTTGGCGCAAGATGGGACATTACAGACAATATCGGTTTTAAGGCACTCTATCGTAACATGTGGGCGGAATTGGAAGACGCCGATGACGCTACCAGGTTCAGTGGCGTAAGCTTTAGCCTTATAATATTGTTCTGATAAGAAATATTGACGTTTCCTTATTAAACATTATATTTCCATTTTGTTTGATTAAGGAAATAACTAACGTTTACCAATATCAATGTTTTGAAGATTGCCGCAGCTACTACGCTAAAGCTACGAAGCCTCGCAAAGATAATTTAGATGGTGGGGCAAGCCGCCACCCTACGATTATTTATAAAGTGTCGGCCAATGCGCCGAGGCGGATGTGGATGGTGGTGATGTCACCATTAACGGTCATTCTGACAGCGCCCTGGTTGAAATTGATGTGGTCGAATCGGACTCCGCCGGGCTCGTTCAGTCTTGTTGCCAGGACGGGGGATGATTCGAGCCGGCGCAGGGTGATATCGAATGTCTGGTTTAAGAGCATCCCGCAGACGCTGAGCGCCTGATTGCTCTGGCCGGACGTGTTCGTACCGGCGGTAAGCTCTTTAAGGTCTTTTTGTATCGATTCGATAGCGTATCTTAGTATTTCGATTTGCCTCGAACTTTCGGAAGAATATCGCTTAGCAAGCATTTCGCCCGGCAGTACCGTTTGACAGTCGAACGTCAAAGATCGCGTGGTACTGGTTCCGAGACTTGTCTCTTTGTCGTTGACTACGAAGAATGCCTTGCGTATGACGCTAAATCTGTCCCGGTCGAATGTAACCAGGTTGAACCATGTCATGTAGCCGTTTTTACTTTGCCCCAGCGAAGCAACGGTATTTTGGCTTTTACTGAGCAGTTCGGTCTCTGCAAGCTGCGGGCCAAGCTCTTTTTCAGAGCGTTGTATTATAGGAAATACATCGAGCGTGACACTCTGGTTCAATTTGATTTGATTGTACGGAGCTGCCAATTTATCATAAGTAAGTTTCTTTTTCTGCCCGCCGGTTATCGCCGAACAGCCTCCCGTTAAAAAGACAAGCAATAAAAAACAACACGGCAGATTGTTCAAAAAACGAGATAAAATATTCGAAGATTCACTCGTCTCTCGACAATCCACCGTGCTGAGCTTGTTTGTTAGAGTCTGAGCCATAAAGGTCCTTCATTTATAACAGGCTCGTGCGCGATGGCGGTTAGACTTCTTTGGCCTTAATCCACTTCATCATCTTGCGTAATTTTCTGCCGACCGTTTCCAGCTTGCTTTCATGGTCTTTATTGTACAGCTCATTGAAATTTTTGAGACCGGTCTGATATTCGTTGACCCATTCCTTGGCGAAGGAGCCGGAAGTAATTTCCGAGAGAATCTTTTTCATCTCAGCCTTTGTCTGCGGGGGGATAATTCTCGGCCCGCGGGTCAAATCGCCGTACTCGGCGGTATTGGAAATGCTGTATCTCATATAGCTCATCCCGCCCTGGTACATCAAATCAACGATGAGCTTGACCTCATGCATACATTCGAAGTAAGCGATTTCCGGCTGATACCCGGCCTCGACGAGCGTCTCGAAACCGGCTTTAATCAGCGCCGTCAGTCCGCCGCACAGGACGCATTGCTCGCCGAACAGGTCTGTTTCGGTTTCTTCCTTGTAGGTTGTCTCGATGACTCCGGCCCGTGCGCCGCCGATGCCGTTCGCCCAGGCGAGGGCGATTTGCTTCGCATCGCCTGTTGCATCCTGCTGGACGGCTATAAGGTTCGGGACTCCGCCGCCTTTTTCGAATTCGCTGCGGACCAGGTGCCCCGGCCCTTTGGGGGCAATCATTACGACGTTAACGTCTTCCGGCGGGACGATATATTTGAAATGGATATTAAAACCGTGACAAAAGCCGAGCGTCTGGCCTGCTTTAAGGTTGGGAGCGATTTGGCCGGAATAAACTTTTGCCTGAATTTCATCCGGGATCGTAACGATAATCAGTGCCGCACCATCCATGGCGGTTTTGATATCGGTCGGTTTGAAACCGTGCTCGACGGCGAGCTTGTAATTGTCGGTCCCTTCCAGCTCGGCAACCTTTACCTCGATGCCGCTGTCGCGCAGGTTCAGGCTGTGTGCGTGGCCCTGGCTGCCGTAACCGATAACCGCTACCTTTTTACCTTTGAGTGCGTCAATCGGAGCGTCCTGTTCGTAATAAATTTTCAATGCCATAATTCTGTTCTCCTATTTATATCACAGAAATACCAAAATACCTTGTTTGATTCCTCGAAATTGCCACCGGCTGCGGCTGGTTTAGCCTGAACGGACCGGCAAAAATACGAAAAAGCACATTATATTGCCGGTTGGAGATTAAGCAAGGAATTTATGAGTTTTACCTGATGTAATAGCAGGGATAAGGTTGCGATGGATTTTTTCGAGCTAAGAAAAGTACGAACGCAGGTATTCGATACTCTTTCGGGCGATGGTTTCCGGGTCGGGGGCGTATTTGAAAACTTCCACGGACAACCAATTATCCCAGCCGATATCGCGGACGGCTTCGGCGATGGGGCCGTAATCAACATCTCCCATTCCGGGGCCGTAAAGGTTGGCATCGTTGACGTGGAAGTGGCCGACATCTGCGGCCCGCGCGTGGTCGTCGCCTCGGGCCGG
>CAYVXS010000422.1:0-3449 GCA_964454885.1 uncultured Pirellulales bacterium | reverse complement strand
CAGGATAAAAATGGCAGATATTTTGGAACCATGATTTTTTTATCTGTTCGAATGCAGGTTGAATTTTCGTTCCATTTTTATTTGGAATAAGAAGCAGATAATCGAAATCCTCCGGTATTTGGTCCTGATTTTGCCTGAAAACCTCCCGTATTAGTCTTTTCAATCGATTACGCACAACTGCATTGCCGTGAATTTTGCCGACGGAGACACCCAGCCTCGAATATCCGCAATCATTCCTGCTCATATACAGAATAAGCAAGCCGTCACGGGCGCTATAACCATCGGCTAATATGGATTTGAACTGATTATTGCTGGAAAGCCTTTTTTTCTTCGATAAGGTATATTTTTTCAAAATACCACCGATTCATTCGATAATTTATATCATCCAGATTTTTCTGACCTGACATTTCAATCAAAGGCACATTAACCTGTGAAAACCGTTTTCCATTTATGTAACATCCTTCGGTTATTCTATAAGATATTCAAAGACTTGAAAACAAGATTAATTATAGAACTCATACCAAAAACTGTTTTGGGACGAGTTTTAATTAAACATTGATTATCTCGCCGGCCTTTTTTAATGCAAACTTGGTAAGAATCGGTCCAATGATTTCGAAAAATATACATGTAGCGGTAATAGTCGCGAGAACCGAAGAGCCGATTGAAACAGCATGAGGTAAATTATATTTTACATTAAGCTGGGTGAATTCATGTTTGACGATGAGTGATAATCCGATTGCCACGCCGGCCTGTGAGAGAATGCCGAGTCCGACATATTTTTTAACCTTGTCCTCCACATTGCCGAATGAGGCCCCTAACCGGGCACCGCCGATCAGACCGGCCGACCTGCCGAGGATATACACGACACCGATAATCCCAAGCGACGGCAAAGCCGATAATTCCAGGTGAGCGCCGGCCATGCAGAAAAACAGCACGAACAATAAAGGCATAACATCCGAAAGCGGACTTGTCACGCGATGCAGCAATGTTTCATGTCGAGCATTAGCCAGAACGAAACCAACAACCATATTGGTTAAAATCAGGGATAAGTGCCACCTGATCGACAAACCCGTACAAAGCAGAATGAAGCCGAAAACCATAATTAAAATATCTCTGGCACTCTGTAACCTGCGAACCAATCGATAAAATATCAATCCGGCGGCTCCGCCGACAACAAGACTTATAATTATTTCTTTCGCCGGGTCCAAAAGAGCTTTGAATACACTTTCGGATGCTCCGGAAGCCTCCGCAATCAAAAGATTTTTCGCCAAAGCCGCCGCGAAACCGAAAATAATGATAGCCAGTCCGTCATCAAAACCGACAACCGCGTAAAGCGCCTTGGTCAGACTGCCCTTTGCCTTATACTCATGGATAACGGCAACCGTACCGGCAGGCGCGCTGGCCGGCGCCATCGAGCCGAAAATCAACGACAAAGGCAAATCCTTGGTCAACAGGTATAATCCTCCGGTAACAACGAAAAAAGCACCGAAAGATTCCGCAAAAATAATAGATATAATCCCTACACCAAGCCGCCTTAACGAGGACAAATTCAATTCGGAACCGATACTGAACGCAACGAATCCAAGGGCTATCTCCGTGATGAAGGATAGATGCTCCATAGAAGCCTCATCGAAAAGATGCAGGAGCGACGGACCGAGAATTATTCCAACAACCATATAGCCGATAAGCGACGGCAATTTGGCGAACCGTGCAATGCGACCTACATAAAATGCAACGATTGTAGCGGCCCCCATAAGAGTAAGTGTGGAAATTTTAAGAAAAGACCAATCGATTGTAACAGCCAATGCTTCCATATCAAGTGTACTCATAACTACGTGCTTAACGAACCGGCTGCATAAGAAAGTTCCTGAACCGTTACCATAATATTGGTGCTTTTATGTAAGTCACCGGAAATGCTTTCAATTCGCCTGATTGTTTCATTTGTAAGATTTTTATCGACGACCGCTATTATGATTCTGCTGAAATCGGACGGCTCATCGGACCAGAAACTAACATAAAGAGGCATCTTCGACAGATATACACCTGCATTTTCGACTCCGGCAACTACGAGTGAGCTCGATTCCACGCCCGCCAAAACCTGCAATATATCTCTGAAAAGGTCCTCGTTTTGGATAAATACATGTATAAGATTTTTAAGTGCCCGCTGCCTTCCGTTTATTTCATCATCCTTTTCACCGAGAAATCTTTCGTATATTCCTTCGGGTGTCTGTTCTGCAACAATCGTCTGCACCGCCTTCGGCGCCAAGAGTCTTTGCGATATGACCGAAAGCAGTCTTACATGCTGGCTTGACATTTCTTCGGGTGCTATTATGAAAACGACAAGTTTGACCTTTTCTCCGTCCACGGAATCATAATCCACACCGGAAGGTATTGTTATAATACCTACTACGAATTCGGTAACCGATTTCATTCGACAGTGGGGAATGGCGATACCTTTGCCGACACCCGTCGAACCCAGAGATTCACGTGCTTCAAGGCCTGCGAAAATATCCCGCTCGGAGACATTACCAAGAATATCACTTTTTTTCGCTGTCTGGGCAACTCTGAGCAAAACATCGGCTTTGTTGTTAAAATTTGCACCGGCAACAATACATTCTTTTCTTAAGATATCGATAAGTTTCATGACTCATTTTCCTCGTTCGTATTTTTATTCGATTCAATTTGATCAGGACCTACCTTTTTTAGATATTCCGTAGTGACCTCATACAAACTGAGCTGGCCGATGATATGCATCTGAGCGTCAACGACCGGAAGTTCGTTAATATTTTCCTGCACCATAATATCGGCCATGTCACTTAATAACGTATCTTCTTTCATAAAACGGGGGCTGTCGTTCATAATATCACCGACCGTTTTGGTCTCGAAATAGGCATATTTTCCGATCGACATCTCAGTGCTGCTTTCCACAACAGCTTCAAAAGGGAACAGATATTTAACAACATCGTTCATACAAACCGAACCGATAAGCCGGCCCTTCTTATCCACGACATAGGCATATCTCTTTTTCGGGTCCTTTACCATCGTTGCAAGAAACTCGTCGATAGCCTGATCGGGGCTAACGACAACCGGATCCCTGACCAGAAGATGTTTTACATCGCTAACCTTCATATTACCGAGCTTCAGCTTGGGGGCCATTTTTTCCGACTTCTCACCTACCTTGCCCCTGCTTCTCTTAAACTCTATCGCCTGTCGTCTCCGGAAAACCTCGATGTCGATCCGTTCTTTAATCTTGGCCCTGTCAAGAATCCCAATCGGCACATCACCCTGGTTTTCCTCGACAACAGGGATCTGATCGATATTAAGATCATACATCTGATCAAGAACATCTTTCAGCGGGGACGAGGAAAATACCCGCTGCTCGACGGGTTTGGCAACATCGGACACAAGCAGCCAGGTCCACGAATCAGGATTGCTTAAAACGTTCTTTA
>CAYVXS010000421.1:0-3456 GCA_964454885.1 uncultured Pirellulales bacterium | reverse complement strand
ATGATTTGAACGCCGAGACTGACAGGCTATCGGGCTGCTTAGAAAAAGAAGTCAAAAAATTAGCCTGTGCATAATAGATTACTGTCCCAGGTTTATAGTTCCTATTATGAAAAGAAAAACCAGGATTTTCTTAATCATAGCTATACCGGCTGTAGCTGTAATGGCTGTGCCGATTGCAGTATATTACGGTGTTCAGATATCCGCTTTGAGTACTGATATGAGGCTCCATTCCGACATGTCCTCTCTGAACGCTGGGATTAGGGAGCAATTGAGAACGTACTTTGAACGGGAAGGTCGTTATCCGGATAAACTGGATGTCCTTATACCGACAATCGTGAAAAGTTGTTATCTGACAAATGTACCCGATCAGCCAAAGGAATTAGAGATGCTTACTCACTTCAAATATTCCAGTGGCGGGAATACCTACACAGTAGTGTGGTCGTTTGAGAATAAGCAAGATAGGAATGTTTATACACACTATGAGTATGGAAGGAATGGGATTTTGGAGAAGTCGGAATTGTACATAAACGGACAGAGAACGAATTAAAAATGAGCTTAACGGGCAGGTAATACCGTATTTGCCGTGAGTTTATTGAGACATTCTGCGGCGATTTCTTTATCGCTGAAATGAATCTTGTTTTTACCGATGATTTGATATGTTTCGTGTCCCTTGCCGGCGATAAGTACGATATCATCTTTAGAAGCATTCTTTATGGCTAACTCGATAGCTTTTGCTCTATCAGGCTGGATTGTTATCGCCTGCAAATCTCTATTCATAAAACCTGTAAGTATATCATTTATGATATCAGTCGGATTTTCAGTTCGGGGATTATCGCTGGTAACATAAACAAAATCAGCCAATTGCTCCGCCACCCTGGCCATTCGCGGTCGCTTGGTCCGGTCCCTGTCTCCCCCGCAGCCAAAAACAACCCGTAACTTCCCTTTGCATAAGGGTTTAAGTGTTTCTAATACATTTTTTAGTGCATCGTCGGTATGGGCATAATCAACAAGAACCGAGAATGGGCCGTCCCAGTTAATTTTTTCCAACCGGCCGGGGACAACCTGCAAAGCCGAAAGTCCTGTGGCTACCGTTTCCATATCGAAACCGGCGGCAAGACACAATCCGGCGGCTGCAAGATGATTACTGATATTATATCGCCCCAGTAAAGGGCTTTTGACTACCACGCATTGGCCGGTATATTCCAGAGAAAAAATGGCTCCATTTACATCCATAGATTCGATGTGTGCAATAAGGTCGGCATATTTATCGATGCCGTACCAGAGGACCTTCGCAGGGGTTTTCGTCGCTATATATTCCGCCTCGGGAGATTCCCTGTTCAAAACCGCTACAGCATCGGCCGAAAGAGAGGAAAAAAGCCTGGTTTTGGCGGCTAAATATTCTTCTTTAGTCTTATGATAATCCAAATGGTCACCGGTAAGGTTTGTAAAAGCCGCTGCTTTGAAATTAATTTGTGCCAGGCGGTTTTGGTCGAGGGCATGACTGCTGGCCTCGATAACCATATACTTCGCACCGTTTTTTACCATCTCCTGCTGCCCGGCGGCGATGGTCAAACAATCCGGCGTAGTGAGAGCAGCTTCGCGGTCACGGCCCGAACAGGTGTCATAAATGACAGTTCCGATAAGGCCACACTTTTCACCTGCTTGTCGAATACAGGAGCGAACAAGAAAAGCGACTGTGGTTTTTCCGTTTGTGCCGGTAACAGCAAGGTTCGTCAATTTGGAAGCGGGATTGCCTGCCGCGGCCTGGGCGAGAATCGCCGCCGCTTCGGCCGAATCGTCAACGACGATGGCCTCATGCTGAGTTTCGCGTTCGCATACGATGTACCCTGCACCGTTGGCTACGACCCGGTCGATAAAATCATGCCCGTCGTAAACAGTGCCCTTTACGGCCACGAAAACATCGCCGTCTTTAACAGCCCGGGAATCGGTACGGATTTGTGGTGGATTTCCCGACAAAATCAGAGATAATAATTCTTCGAACGTCATCATTTACAACCGGATACCATTAGTCAGCGGCAAAAACAATTTCCATTATGTATATCGATCTCCGACTATTTTAGACTATAGTCAAAAATATTCAACTGTCGCGCCGACTATACGGAATAATTCCAGAGTTTCCATTGCAAACCGGGAATAAAAAAAGATATATCGATATTCCTCAAAACTATTGTGGCGGGAATGTCGAATCCGGCTTATAATTCCCTGTGATATGAGATAAATAACAGAATCTTTCACAAATACGCAAATATAAGAAAGGATTTTCTCCATGAAGACCAAGTGTTTAATCGGTATTTGCCTGATAATAACAATAACAAACTCAATTAGCTGCCGAAAAAAATCTCCGCCCGAGCAGGGACAATCCGTACAACAAACAACAACAGCTCAAAAACCAACAACAGCAGAACAGAAACCAACAACCGAACAAACCCAGCCGGATGAAACCGAATACTACGCCCTGTTCATGGAAGGGAAAAAGGTCGGTTACGTCATACAAAATCGTACTGTTGACGGGCAAAAAGTGACGACTTCCGTCGAACTTAAAATTACCCTCAACCGGGCGGGAATACCCGTCAGCATCCAGACTAAAGCCGATTCTTTCGAGACGGTCGATGGAAAACCACTCGGCTTCGAGCTCGAACAGAATCTGGGTATGATGGTAACAAAAACAATCGGAACGATAAACGACCAGGGAAAATTAATAGTAAAAGCAGGTGACCAGCTGATGGAATCCGAATGGCCTGCCGGCGCGTTAATGTCAGAAGGCGTGCGGCTGCTGCATTACAAGCACGGCCTTAAAGCCGGAAGCAGCTATAGCATGAAAGTATTCGATCCGACAGCAATGCAGGCCATCGATGTCGAAGTTAAAATCGGCTCCAAAGAGAACGTTAACCTGCTCGGCCGGGTAGTGTCACTTACCGAGGTTGCGAGTACCGCGAGTCTCGCACAAGTTGGCTCGTTCACCAGCACTGAATATTATGACGATGACCTGGAGCTCCAAAAAAGCGTAACACCTCTGATGGGTATGACTATTGAGCAGGTTGCCTGTACGAAAGAATTCGCGATGAGCGAAAACGATGCGCTCGAAGTCGTGGAAAAGATGTTCTTATCCAGTCCCGTGCCTTTGGAAAATCTCGGCTCTACCAAATCAATTACATACCAACTGGTTCGCACGGAAAAATCAGTGGAGTTTCAAATACCATCCAATGATAACCAAAAAGTACAACAGCTAAGTGACGGGAAAGTCCTGGTTACCGTCGAGCCTGTTGAGGCGCCCACCGGAGTGAGTTTTCCATACAAAGGAAACGATCCCGAAATTCTCAAGGCCATCGAGCCGACAAGATTCCTGCAGTGCGACGACCCAAGAATCATAAAACTCGCCCGGCAGGAATCTTGTCGGCTCGATGGCCTTGAGAATTTCGGGATCGTTTCCTTTGT
>CAYVXS010000420.1:0-3465 GCA_964454885.1 uncultured Pirellulales bacterium | reverse complement strand
CATCGGATTTTCACTTGCGGCGGTTGTCTGAGTGACACTTGGTTTCGTAATGGGTTCCGTTACATTTATCAGGGATTTACTCGAACCAGTGATAGAATTACTCCGGCCTTTATGTCCCATTGCATGGCTGCCCTTTGCTATCGTCGTATTCAAGCTGCGAACGCTGCCACAGTTGTTCGGTATTAATTACAGCCATACAATCTTCGACCAGGTCCAGTTGGGTATGATTTTCGTAATTTTTGTCGGAGGTTTCTTCCCGGTGCTGACCAATACCCTCGATGGTGTCACCAGGGTCCGGCGGAATTATCTGCTGCTCGCAAAAACGCTCGGCGCTTCACCAAGGCAAATATTCTTCCATGTTTACCTGCCCGCGGCAATGCCGATGATACTGACCGGACTAAGACAGGGACTCGGTTTATGCTGGTTCGTAATTATCGCGGCGGAAATGATGACCGGCGGCGACAGCGGCATCGGTTATCTGCTCATATACGCTTCGGACAATTCCGCGATGGATATCGTAATCGCCGCAATGCTTATAATCGGTGCCGTCGGCGCCTTGCTTTCTTTTCTGATGCGCCGAATCATGCATTCATTTATCAGTTGGAAGCCAAAGGAGGTATAACAAAGTGACATCCAGGCAGAAAAATCAGAAACCTCTGGAAACAGCGATTGAAATCCGTGGGCTTGGTAGGATCTTTCACTCGGACCTCGGCTCAACAGTCCGCGCTCTGCAGGATATCGACCTTACCGTACAAAGCGGCGAATTTCTGACCGTCTTGGGCGCAACCGGCTGCGGTAAAACCACCCTTCTTAACCTGATTGCGGGACTCGAAATCCCGGATGAAGGTTTTATCCATTTAAGTGACAACCTTAAATTCGGCAAAAATATTGCATACGTATTCCAACACTACATATTATTTCCATGGCGAACTGTTTCGAGAAATGTCGGTTTCCCCCTGGAAATGCACGGCATCTCAAAACGCAAACGAAAACAAAGAACGATTGAGCTACTCTCGAAGATGGGCCTTACCGGATTCGAAAACGCCTATGCACACGAGCTGTCCGGCGGGATGCGACAGCGGGTCGCTATTGCCCAGGCCCTCGCCATGCAGCCGAAGCTGCTGTTAATGGACGAACCATTCGGGGCCGTGGACGATTCCACACGGGCAGAACTACAGCAGATGATAACAGAACTATGGCAGGAAAATCAAACGACTATAATTTTCGTCACACACAATATCGACGAAGCCATAGTACTGGGCAGCAGAGTTCTCGTGCTCAGCGAGCGTCCCGGCAGAATTGCACAAGAATTCAAAATCGACCTGCCCCGGCCAAGAAATCGATTGGCAAAGGAATTCACAAATTTATTTATAGAGATCCGCCGGTCATTATCAGGCCAGCTTGATTAAGAAAGAACCATGAACCATCAAATCAACAGAAACACAAACAATATGGAGGTAAAAATATGGAGGAAACATAAGACAAGAAGAATTCAGAAAACGTTAAGGAAAATGAACAGGGGGGAAAACTTTATTCTAAGGGACATTGCTATGGAAAAATTAATGTTGACAAAAACCACATTAATGTTGTTAGCGTTAATCACGTGCTTATCCGGCACAGTAATCGCCGGGCCGCCGCTGCCCACTCACAATGTCGAGGGCAACAGCGGTGTATTTATTACACCCACGGCGTATCTGGCAAATCCGCCGGAAGGAAATAACGTCTTCGGTCTGCCCAGCGTGTCATTTACCTATACAATGATAGGAGAAAAAGATTTCGAATCCGCCGTAGTGACACAAAATATCTGGGGCAAAGTTGAATTAGGCTACGCCCTCGAACGCATCGGACTGGGTGACTGGCCCGCCGATGTAGGTACGGCTACGGCCGGAACCGTCCACGTTGACAATCATGTATTTCTACATAACTTCAACACACGGCTGATGGTGATTGAGGAAGGCGCCAATGATTGTAAGTGGATGCCCGCGGTTACTCTAAGCGCCCATTTCAAGTGGAACGAAGGTATAAATGATATTGATAACCAGACTTCAGGTCTCTGCGGCACATTAGGAGCCGACCACGATTCCGGAACCGAATTTACCGCTATTGCAAGTAAAACAATAACCGACTGGCTGCCCCGGCCTCTGATTGTCTCGGCGGGTCTGCGTAACGGTGACGGCATACACACGGGCCTGCTCGGATTTGCGGGCGAACGCAGAACAACTTTAGAGGGTAGCCTGATTTATTTCCTTTCTGACAATTTATTATTGGCAGGCGAATATCGGCAAAAATCGGATCTGGTTAAACAATGCACTATGGGCGGCAAGCACCTGATAAAAGCTGAAAATGACTGGTATGACCTTTGCCTGGGTTATATTCTCGACGACCATATCACAATCGCCGGAGGCTATGCCAACTTCGGCAATATCCTGAACCACCGTGAAGATAACGTATGGGCGATTCAACTGAAATATGAATTCTAAGGGAGATTTACTATGAAGACTCTGGAAAAAATAGGTTTGAAAGATGTACAGGCCGTCTATAGCGGCCCCGAAGGCCTGCTTTGGGAATTGATAATGGGCCAGCAGATTCATATCGGCGGATTCACCTCGTCGATGGATCTGGCTGAAAAAGCAGGCATCGCACCGGAGACAGAAGGTGTTGATCTTTGCTGCTGCAACGGTGCCGGGATGAGATTCCTGGTACGTTTTTGTGAAGTTGCCCATATGCGGGGTGTTGACGCCACGCAAACAGTAATCGAGCAGGGACGGCTTCTCTGTAAAGCCGAGGGATTGGACGATAAAATCGAATTCATACAGGCCGATGTAAGCGACAGCGGGCTTGAGGATGAAAGTGCAGATTTTATCTGGGGCGAAGATGCATGGTGTTACGTCGTGGATAAAGACAAACTTATTGCCGAAGCCGCTCGTATAGTTAAACCGGATGGTATTATTGCTTTTACTGATTGGATCGAAGGAAAAGCCGGCCTGAGCGATGCCGAAGCAGAACGATTTTTAACATTTATGAAGTTCCCGAATGTACAGAATATCGAAGGCTATAGTAAGCTGCTGGAAGCTAATGATTGCGAAGTTCTTACCGCCGATGATACAGGCAGATTTGGGCCGTATGTTGACCTTTATCTAAATATGCTTAATATGCAGCTAACTTACGATGCCCTGAAGATAATCGGCTTTAATAGCGAGCTGATGCAGGCCATGGGTGCAGAAATGGTTTTCATGCAGGGATTGGCGCATGCTGGCAAAATTGCACAGGGACTTTTCATTGCCCGGAAAAAATGATAAAAAAGGGCCCCGCCTAAAGTGTGGGATTAAATATATTGAGGTTTAAGAACTATGGGAAAATGTTGTGGTAATAACAAAAAGAAAGACATTAAATCAGATGATCCATGCAATCCACCACAGCCGCAGTGCGCATCAGAGACCAAACAATCCGGAGGGTCGGTCAACG
>CAYVXS010000419.1:0-3465 GCA_964454885.1 uncultured Pirellulales bacterium | reverse complement strand
GGCTCACGCCAACGGGTTTACAGCCCGTTCCCTTTAGCCACTCGGGCACCGACCCTAATGTTCACATATTAAATTGTGGCGGATAGATTAAACTTTAAACAGGTTACTGTCAATAGTTTAATCAAGCTCCATAGGAAAATACTCTTTTGCGTTGTTGAAGCTGATGTCCTCGACCATTTTGCCGAGTAGTTCCATATCGTTCGGCAGGAGACCGTTTTCGACGTCGTTGCCTAACATATTGCAAAGTATCCTGCGGAAATATTCATGCCGCGGGTAAGAAAGAAAACTTCGCGAGTCCGTGAGCATTCCCACGAACCGGCTCAATAAGCCCATGTTCGAGAGGGCGTTGATTTGCTCTTGCATCCCGTGTTTTTGGTCAAGGAACCACCAGGCCGAGCCGAACTGCATCTTGCCGGGGGCCGAGCCGTCCTGGAAATTGCCGATCATGGTCGCAATCAACTCGTTGTCCCTCGGGTTGAGATTATAGAGAATGGTTTTTGCCAATTGATTGCCGGCATCGAGCTTGTCGAGGAATTTCGACAGGGACCGGGCTATTTCGAAATCCCCGATTGAATCGAAGCCTGTGTCCGGACCGAGAGTTTTAAGAAGCCTCGTATTATTATTTCGAAGCGCCCCTAAATGAAACTGCTGGACCCAGCCCGTTTCGTGGTCCATAAGGGCGAATTCGACTAACATTGCCGATTTGAATTTCAAAGCTTCTATCGAATCCGGCTGTTTGGATTGTAGAAATTTTTCGAAGATATTTTTGATTTCGCTTTCGGTATAATCCTCGGCATAAACAGTCTCTAAACCGTGGTCGGAAAGCCGGCAGCCGTTTTGATGGAAGTAATCATGTCGTTGCCTGAGGGCTTCGATATATGTCGGAAAGTCTTTTATTTCCATATCGCAGGTTGCGGATAGTTTTTCGATAAAAGTTTTGAGAGCCTTAATATCTTCGGTAGCCATGGCCTGGTCGGGCCGCCATGCCGTGTGGACCTTTACCTCGAATTTGTCCGCCCGTATCTTTTTGTGATGTTCCAGAGTGTCGAGCGGCCCTTCGGTAGTGCAGACCAGCTTAACGTTCATTTTCCGCATGATATTGCGGGTGCTGAATTCCGCCGAACGTAACATTTCGCTCACAGATTCGTAAATCTCTTTGGCAGTTTCAGGACCGAGAAGCTTGTCTTTTATCCCGAAGGGCTTTTTCAATTCCATGTGTGTCCAGTGATATAGCGGATTGCGGAGGCAGCATGGGACAGTTTGTGCCCATTTTTCGAATTTTTCATAATCACTTGCATCGCCGGTGATATATTTTTCGTCCACGCCGTTGGTTCTCATCGCACGCCATTTGTAATGGTCGCCGTACAGCCATGCCTGTGTGAGATTATCGAACCGGTGGTCGGTGGCAATTTGCTTCGTAGGCAGATGGCAGTGATAATCGTATATAGGCATCTTTTCGGCGTATTCGTGGTAAAGAGCCCTGGCGGTTTTGGTTTGTAAAAGAAAATCTTCGGTTAAGAAACTGTTCGTCATATTCATCCTTTTTATCGATTTTTCAGTAGAGTTCCGGGGATTATTGCTGCTTTTGCTCATTCTGTCGGTGTTTTTCTTCCAGGGCCTTTTGTTGCGCAAGTTTTCTCTTGCGGGCCTGCTCTGCGGGCGATTCGAATTGGGCCATTTTCTTTGCCCAGTCGGAAACCTCGCTCTTGGTCTTTGTGAGCCGCTGTGATTCCTGCTTGGGTTTATTTTTCTCTTCTTCCTCGATCTTTCGTTGCCACAGCCAGTACGCAATCCACCCGATAATCAGGGCCGGTATAGCGATTAACATAAAAATTTTATACATTTTATCATTCCCCAATTTTTGCAACGCATCTGTATTTTTTTAGATGTTTTGGATTCAAAAAATGAATACTACCCGAAAAATCCGCTCCGGTCAATAAACAGCCTCCCGCGAAAATATTTTCGTTACTCTTGTATATATAGAGAGTTATAGAATATTTTTGGAGTTTGTATATGAGAAAAAATAAAAAATTATCAAAAAAACCGATTTTTGCAATCAAGATTTGCATAGTGAGAAACGCCTATTAGTTGGTGAAGTGGCTCTAAGGAGAATGGATGTAAGGACATTGAGATTGTTTTGTGAATGAGCTGTTACATTTTTTACAGGTGCGGAGTGCACCGAAGGCGTGTGAAAGTCGGCTTTCCGCGCCTTCGGTAGCTCTTTTAGAGCTATTTATCCTACCTTAAATTCCTGCAGGTTGTTCTGAAATAAATCATGAAAAGCCGGGGGTGCATTTTCTATGCAGTTCTCTGATTGCATATTATACAGAGCGGTATAATTTTTCTATTAAAAAATTCAGATGCTTATATTGATATACTGTGGAAGCTGATACGGCGGCGGATTGCAGTCTGATTATTTTCCCTTTGATTTTGCTTTCCGGAGACTCTGTATTTGTGTAGATACTAAATCAGGTAATGAGTATCAAATACTATTGAAATCGAGTGTAGGTTCGGATATATTCAAACCGATTGAGCATTTGTATATGTTAAATCCCGGATTATCATCAAAGATTGAGGTTGAACGTAATGAGTGACATATTCGATATCAAGGGCAAAGTGATTGCAATAACCGGCGGAGGCGGTGTTCTGTGCGGGACGATGGCGACGGAACTGGCGAAAGCGGGGGCGAAAATCGCCGTTCTGGACCTGGCCGAAGCCGCAGCAATGGAAATCGCCGATGAAATTACAACCGGCGGTGGGCAAGCTATCGCCGTCAAATGTAGCGTGCTGGATAAAAAGAGCCTGGAATCAGCTAAAAAGGAAATTAATTCCGAGTTCGGCAAAATCGATATTCTGATTAATGGGGCGGGCGGTAATAAAAAAGAGGCCACTACCTCGCTGGACCTTTCATTCTTCGAGCTTTCCGCCGAGGCGATACGGTTCGTGTTCGATTTGAATTTCATAGGGACACTGCTACCGACGCAGGTCTTCGGAAAAGAGATGGCCGAGAACGGCAAAGGCATAATATTGAACGTCTCCAGTATGAACGCGTTCCGGCCCCTGACGAAGATTGCCGCTTATTCGGCCGCCAAGGCGGCGGTGAGTAACTTCACACAGTGGCTGGCCGTGCATGTTTGTCAGAACTATTCCAAAGACATCCGCGTCAATGCCATCGCGCCGGGATTTTTCCTGACCGAGCAGAACCGGTTCCTGTTGACCGACGAAAAGACCGGCGAATTGACCGCCCGCGGCAAAACAATTATCGACCATACGCCGATGGGAAGATTCGGAAAACCGGAGGAATTAATCGGGACGGTTATCTGGCTGCTCAGTGACGCGGCGAAGTTTGTCACCGGAGTTGTCGTCCCCGTTGACGGCGGATTCTCTGCCTTCAGCGGTGTCTGATTCGTGAATCGAAAACAAAAATGGTTATAGAAAGACAAAATAAAAACGGCAGTGTCACGA
>CAYVXS010000418.1:0-3467 GCA_964454885.1 uncultured Pirellulales bacterium | reverse complement strand
CGTACCCTTCGAACAGATTCCGGCCGAATATAAAAGAATCCTGATGTATGGGACAACGGACGCCGACGAGAAAAAATATGGCCTGTGGTTCGAGGGGATTATCCCGAATCTTACCAAGCGATGGGAAAATACCACGAGCGAATATGTAAAAGCGAGATTGCACAGCTATTTATCCGAGCAGCCGTGTCGCAGTTGTAACGGTGCCCGGCTTCGGCCGGAAGCTATTGCCGTCCATATCGGGGGCAGGAGCATAAATCAATTGACTGAGCTTAGTATCGAAAAGACACAGAAATTCTTCAATGACCTGAAGCTGGATAGCGAAAAGTCTGTTATCGCTGTCGCAATACTGAAGGAGATTAAAGCCCGGCTGAAATTTATGATGGATGTGGGACTCGGATATTTAACACTGGATCGAACCAGCAGCACCCTCGCCGGCGGTGAGGCCCAGCGGATTCGCCTGGCGACCCAGGTTGGCAGCGGTCTGGTCGGAGTCTGCTATGTGCTTGACGAGCCGACAATAGGTTTGCACAAACGCGATAACGACCGTCTGTCGGGCATCCTGCGGCGACTAACCAAATTGGGCAATACTGTTATAGTAGTCGAACATGATGAGGATATTATACGAGACGCAGATTATATCATTGATATCGGGCCGGCCGCAGGCGCCAGGGGAGGAGAAGTTGTAGCCGAGGGTACGCTTGATGATATAATAAAATGCAAAAAATCGCTTACCGGCGATTATCTCAGCGGCAGAAAAAGCATAGCTTTGCCGGTCAAACGCAGAAAGTACAAGCTTTCTAAATGTATCGAGGTAAAGGCAGCGGCCCAGAATAACCTCAAAAATATTGATGTCAAATTTCCGCTCGGCGTGTTTATTTGTGTCACGGGCGTTTCCGGTTCGGGAAAAAGCACGCTGGTCAACGAGATATTATTGAAAGCCTTGAAACGCAGACTTTATCAGTCTCGTGAAAAACCTGGATTACATAAGACCGTCCTGGGTACGTCACATATCGATAAGGTCATTGAGATTGACCAGTCGCCTATAGGTAAAACGCCTCGAAGCAACCCGGCGACCTATACGGGGGTGTTCGATCTTATCAGGAAATTGTTCAGCATGACGAGGGAGGCCAAGATTAGAGGTTATAAACCCGGCAGGTTTAGTTTCAATGTCAAGGGGGGGCGCTGCGAATATTGCATGGGACAGGGAACGAAAAAGATTGAAATGCACTTTTTGCCGGATGTTTATGTGACATGCCAGAACTGCAAGGGCACAAGGTACAATCCCGAGACACTCGAAGTTACATATAAAGGCAAAAATATCGCCGACGTGCTTGAAATGCGAATTGCCGAGGCGCTCGGCTTTTTTGCGAATTTCCCGACAATCCAGCGCATATTGCGGACATTGGCCGATGTCGGTCTGGAATATATGCAGTTAGGTCAGGCCTCGACGACACTCTCCGGCGGTGAAGCCCAGAGAGTTAAACTTTCGGCCGAATTAGGTAAAGCCGCTACGGGACATACCTTATATCTGCTCGATGAGCCGACAACCGGGTTGCATTTCGCAGATATTCACAACCTGCTGAACGTCCTGCAACGGCTGACCGATTGCGGCAATACCGTGGTAGTAATCGAGCATAACCTTGACGTCATCAAGATGGCAGACTATATAATAGACCTCGGCCCCGAAGGTGGAGAAGCCGGCGGCAGGGTCGTCGTGACCGGCTCACCCGAGGAGATTATTAAAAATAAAAGGAGCTATACTGCGAAGTTTCTTAGAGAAAAACTTACGAAGAATTAATTCTAACCATTTGCTTGTTATCTAAGGAAAAAGAAAATGTGGGAATTCAGGCTGGCCAGTATCGAAGATTTGAACAGCTTAAGCAGGCGGCTTGGCGTTTTGGTCGAGGCACAGAAAGATATTTCAATCCTTACTGAGCCGGTAAAAGCAGGGGAGCTTGTTATACCGAATTCATTGGCGGTGCACCCGATGGAAGGCTGTGACGGCGACTCGCAGGGCAGACCCGGGAAATTAACGCTTCGCAGATACGAAAGATTCGCCGCTGGCGGCGCAGGCTTGCTATGGGGCGAAGCAACGGCGGTTGTCCCTGAAGGTAGGGCTAACCCCCGGCAATTGTGGATTCATAAGGACAATAAAGATAGTTTCGCTGCGATGGTCAAAATAATTCGGCGAAGAGCCGCCAAAAGTATGGGGCCGGCGCATAAACCCGTAGCTGTCCTCCAGCTTACCCACTCGGGCAGGTATAGCAAACCGGAAGGTATTGCCAAACCGATTATTCCTCGTCGTGACCCGTATAGGGATCCTCTTGTCCCGCAGCAAAAACCCGATCCCGATAGAAAAAGCAAAATCCCTGACGACTACCCCATTGTTACGGACGATTATCTCGATAAGTTGCAGGATATTTATGTTGAGGCGGCAAGGATAGCGTTCGAAGTCGGTTTCGATGCAGTGGATGTCAAAGCCTGCCATGGATACCTGATTAACGAGCTTTTGTCCTGCTATGAAAGAGAGGGTAAATATGGCGGTTCGTTCGAGAACCGAACAAGGTTCCTCTTAGAAGTCGTGGACAAAATTCACGGTGAGCTTGGCGAGGATAAATCCGTAGTTACCAGGCTCGGTCTTTACGATGCCATACCATACCCTTACGGTTGGAGTGTCGATAAGGATGATTACACTAAGCCGGATTTGACGGAGCCGAAAAAGCTCATCGCTCTTTTGCAGGATCGCGGCGTTAGATTGATTAATATAACGATAGCGAATCCATATTACAATCCACACATCGGCAGGCCGTTTAATGAGCCGATAGTCGGAGGCTATGACGAGCCGGAACATCCCTTGGCAGGTGTTGCCAGGTTGGTCGGTATAACCGGCGAAATACAAAAGCAATTCCCCGATATAGCTTTCGTGGGGACAGGTTACAGTTGGCTGCGGACTCTTATGGCCAACGTAGGGGCGGCGAATAAAGCAAAGGGACTCGTTAGTCTCGTCGGCGGGGGCAGAATGTCGTTTGCGTATCCGGATTTCCCGAAAGATATTATCACAAAAGGGAAAATGTTCCCGGATAAAGTCTGTATCGGCTGCAGCGCTTGTACGCAGATAATGCGCGATGCCGGTATGGCCGGCTGTGTGGTACGGGACAATAAAGTCTATGGACCGATATTCGAGCAGGGCAGAATGAGTGACAGGGACAACCTTGTCCGGCTTGCGTCGGACTGCCGCAAGTGTCAGGAGCCTACGTGCCAGTTGGCATGTCCCGCTGGTATAAAAATACCGAGATTTATCGAGCTGTTCCTGGATGGCGATGACAAGGGGGCTTATGAAATAATCAGGGAATCGAACGTCTTTCCGGAAGTCTGTGCGTGGCTTTGTCCCGTCGAACACCAGTGCGAGGGTAATTGCCTGCAGGGATTTATCGGTGACGGTTCTTTGCCTATTGCCGATATTCAAA
>CAYVXS010000417.1:0-3475 GCA_964454885.1 uncultured Pirellulales bacterium | reverse complement strand
AATACTAATATCCCGATGTGGACGGTTTATTTTCTGAAAAGTCCGTTCGTCACCGGCATCAAGTGAAGGCAAAACGACGTCGGCTTTGGCACAATCGGCACGAACATCCGCACGGTATAGTAATGTTCCGTTGGTTACTACAGCTACAGGGATATCGGTAACTTCTTTTATTTGTTCAATAATTTCACCGAGTTTCGAGTTCAGAGTCGGCTCACCCGAACCGGCAATAGTGATATAATCGGTTTTCAGTCCCTGACCCAAAGCATCTTTAAGTTCGGCAATGATCGTTTCAGCCGACACATAAGCCTTCCTTTCGATACTTTTCTCGGTAGTTCTTCCAAGCTGACAATATATGCAATCCAGCGTACATACCTTGAACGGCACAATATCGACGCCAAAGCTTCGGCCTAATCTTCTCGAAGGTACCGGGCCATAAAAATATTTTTTTTCTTCTGTCAAGTGTCAGGACCTTTTAGAAAAATATTTTAAGCTAATTCCGTACAAGCTGGAAAATCTTTTTACAGGTTTTAAGCAAATCTTCGAGCCAGTCCACCGGCATAATACAGGCAGCATCGGATTTTGCCTTATTCGGCCGGGTATGTACTTCGATAAAAAGCCCGTTCGCACCCGCTGCTACAGCGGCTCTGGCAAGGACGGGAGCCATCTCCCTTCTGCCGGCACTGGCATGGCCAAGGCCACCGGGTTGCTGGGTACTATGGGTCGCATCGAAGATCACCGGGCAGCCCAGCTTTTTCATGGCTTCAATAGCAGTCATATCGTTAACCAGTCTATTATAGCCGAAAAAAGTTCCGCGTTCGGTCAGCATTATTTTGTTGTTATTACAAGCGCGAATTTTATCGACCACATTTTTCATTTCATTCGGCGAGAGAAACTGGCCTTTTTTTACGTTCACAGGTTTTCCGGTTTGCGCACAGGCACATAGCAAATCGGTCTGCCTGCAAAGAAACGCCGGCACTTGTAAGCAATCGACAACTTCACCAACAACAGCGGCCTGTGCCGGTTCGTGCACATCGGTCATAACAGGAAGGCTGCTTTCCTGACGAACTGCATCGAGAATCTCCAGCCCCTTTTCCAGTCCAGGACCACGAAAGCTGGTTATGCTGGAGCGGTTGGCCTTGTCGAAACTTGCCTTGAAAATTATTCCGATGCCGGTATTGCGGCTGATATCAAACAACTTATCGGCAATTTCCAGGCAGTTACTTTTACTTTCGATTACACAGGGGCCGGCCATCACGAATAATGGAGAACTCAGACCAACTTCCACTTTACCGATTTTGAAATTCATTTTTTAAGATCCTATTTTAGAGTACCTATATTATACTAAAGTTACGCGCACTTGTCATCCTGAGGCTCAGCCGAAGGATCTGAGCATCGAAAAAGTGATTCTTCGCTTCGCTCAGAATGACAGATCGCCTTTTTGGGGCAAGCTGTCACTTTAGGCACTTTTATCATCCTATCGCCCTTATAATTCTTGTTCTGATACCCGCCGGTCTGGCGCCTTCCGGCACAATACAATTTACTGCATGTGGTATTACGTTGATTTCGACCGGAAGTACCGGCCCGGGATCACCGTCGATTTCAGTCCTTATGGTATTAACATTCGAGCTGACATTAATTTTTTTTCCCTGTCGATAGATAACGTCACGACAATCGGCGTGGTGTTTGAATATCGTCATTATCGAATGCTTAATCAGATGCAAGCGGGAGGCACATTTATAAATACATATATCCAGCAGACCGTCGCTGAAATCGGCATAATGCAAAAGCTGCAGACCAACCGCATACCTCGAAATATTCCCGACAAACACCAGTCCGGGACCATCGTAAATTTCCTCCCCATCCACCTCGACTTTCATCGGGGAAAATTCATATCCCCAGAACGTTCGCCAGATGGGCCAGAAGTAATCGAAGTGATTAATATGCCCGTCCCGCTGCTCGCTGACCCGCTTGACCACTTCGCCGTCAAAACCGAACCCGGCAATCGAAGTGAAACACCTCCCGTTGACATTTCCCAAATCCAAAGGTCGAATATATCCCGCTTCGAAGGTTCTTATAAGCGTCTTGAATTTTTCATCGAAACCCAATTCGTTTGCCAGCAGATTTTCCGTCCCCGAAGGCATTATCAGTAACGGCTTGTCACTTCCTTCCAGACCGTGCGCCACTTCCCTGATAGTGCCGTCACCACCTGCAGCGACAACCATCGCACAATCATAATCGACCGCCGCATCGGTAGCCAGCTCGCAGGCATGACTCAGAGACGTTGTAATACTGCCCCTGATTTCATACCCTCTTTTAACGAGGTATCTCTCGAACCGGCGACCCATCATTTTCGTGCAGGTCGCACCGGACTTGGGATTGACAATATACGCGATGTAGCCGTCTTCCGGTTTCATAGAATTAAAAGTATTATGGCATCATTTACTCTTTGCCGGTTTTGTTTTTTCTATAATCATAGACGCATAACTTTTTGGAGTATGCGGCAAATCGGCCAGCCCCAGGCTCTCCTGTACTTGAGCGATTTGTTTGTCATCGGGTCCTTCTATTTCAACAAAACTTCCCAATTCCTGCAGCCGGTCCAAAGCAACTTCACACTCGCCGAGTCGCCAGAGACGGCGTTTTTTCTCGACGCATAATCTCTGCTGATAACCCAGCGACGAAAGGAGCTTTTGTATCGCTTCGGCATCGCCGACTTCTACCTCGATTTCCTGTCTTTTTTTATAGTTGCTTTTTTCTTTTGCACCCTTATATGTCAACAAATATCGTGTAGTTTCCCCAATAACCTGCCGGCGCAAACGAAGACACTGGTCGGTATTAGCTAAGGTTGCGTTTGAATCGTCAAAATGAATATCACTCTGCAATTGCTCGGCAACGAACCGGGCGCCAAGCTGCTGAAGTTTTTCCTCCACCTTCCGCAGCGAATCAACTTTTAACTTTGCTTCTATTTCCGTAAACATTTATATGACAATATTCACTAAGCGTGACTTGATAACGATAACTTTCTTAGGCTCTTTACCTGCCATCGCAGCAACCACTTTTTCGCAGCTTAGCGCCTTTTGTTTTATTTGCTCGTCGTTCGAATCCGCGGCAACGACTATTTTGTCCTTTATTTTACCATTGACCTGGATTGCTAATTCAATTTCTTTTTCCTTAATCAACTCCTTATCGTACTCGGGCCAGCTCTCATAAGCCAGGCTTTCGGTATGGCCGAATTTGATCCATAGTTCTTCGGCAATATGAGGGGCAAAGGGAGAAAGAACCAGGACAAGCTTCTCAACTACTTCTACAGGCACAACCGGCAACTTGGCAAGATGATTTACCAAGATCATCATCGCGCTGATCGCAGTATTGAAACCGAAACTTTCGATATCGTCACCGACCTTCTTTATAGTCTGATTCAATAACCTCAGCGTAGCTTCATCCGCCTCGGCCTGCCTGACCGAAACCTGAAGCTCAC
>CAYVXS010000416.1:0-3477 GCA_964454885.1 uncultured Pirellulales bacterium | reverse complement strand
TGATTTTAATACCAATCTAAGCAATGTCACAACTTTTGTTATCGGTATTGAGAGAGCAGGTGCGACAGGTGGTTCGGGTATTGTATTTATCGATGATATCCGTCTGAGTTTGCCTCAACTGTAGAAGTCGAGGATAAAATTTAGATAATTGTTGTTCGTATAGAAGTTTTTGTCATATCAGGGCCTGTGCCGAGTTATTCGGCAGGGGCCCTTTTTCTTCATTTTCCTGACAGTTTCAGTATAAAAAGCCTTTTTATTACGCTTTTCATAAGTAAATTGAAATAAAATTCTCAAAATTCGCCTAAAAATACATCATAATTGAAATATGTGGTTTAAAAATTCACCTTCTGGGGGATATTTTAAGTGAAGGAACCATATTATGACCGAATCTTCCAAAGTTAATGAATTTCTGCGTCTCATTATGGCTCACCAGAAACCGATTTATGCGTTAATTCTGGGGATGATACCGAACCGTGATGATGCGGAAGACATATTTCAGGAAACGATCCTTGTAATGTGGTCGAAGTTTGATACCTTCGAGCAGGGTACGAGTTTTACTGCATGGGGAATTCAGATTGCCAAGTATAAGATTTTTCAGGCCCACAGGCGAAACGCCAGAAATAATTTCAGATTCAGTCAGGAGGCTTTTCAGTCTTTGCAGGAAAGCTCGGATAATTTTATTAAGCACATCGAAAGGCGTATGCAGGCCCTGCGGAAATGCGTTCGTAAATTGAGCAACAGAGATTACGAATTGATTCAGATGCGGTACGAGAATGAGCTGTCTATCAAGACGATTGCCGAACGGCTGGGGCACTCCGTACAGAGCATTTACAAGCGGATGGCCCGAATTAACGATTCGCTGATTCGATGTATCCGCAAGACGCTAGCTATGGAGGAAATAGCTTGAACCGGCATGATGAGATATCGTTGGATTTTATCGAATTGATAGACCATGCTCTGGATGGTACGATAACGGCCGAACAATTCGCTTTGCTCGATCACCAGATCGCTACCAACGAAAATGCCTGTATCTATTATCAGGAGTTCATCACGGCCTACGTCGGCTTGATGGACCTGCAGGGAGTACTGCCGAAAACGTTTGATATTCCATGGCAGGAAATGCTTTATGAGACGAACGAAAAAGGTGTGACATCTCGTGCGGAGGGATGTCACGATCTTTATAATTTTGGCCCCGATCTCACCGAGGAAGAAAAGAAACGCCGAATCGAAATCTATGCCAGCGAGCAGCTTGATGCGTATCTGAAGCAGCAGTATAAAGATATTATGTATCAACAAACCCGCAGGTCCGGCAGAGACGTGTGGGAGGTAATAAATGGGGCTACGAAGTCACTTGGTGCTTTTTTTAGTACCGGTTCGAAGATAGTCAAAACTACCACTGTATGTCTGCTGACAATATTGTTGTTAATACTGGTATTTTCACATTTTTATATGACTTTCTTTTCCAGGGACGTAGCTACAATAAATACTTCTCTTGATGCTGCATTTGCCGATAATCAAGCCGTTGCAGCGGGAACAAGACTGGCTGTTCGTGATGATCCTTTATTCCTGCAAACAGGTTTGATAGAAGTTTCATTCGACGGGGGCGCAAAAGTGTTGCTCGAAGGCCCTGTAGCATTTCGTTTGAAGTCTACCGGTAGGATGACCCTTGATAACGGGCGATTGTTTGCGACGGTGATGGATGATGCAAAGGGATTTATAGTTGATACACCGAATTCGCGTGTTATCGACCTCGGCACGGAATTTGGAATCCGGGTTGAAAAGGACGGCACGAGTGATTTGCATATGTTCAAGGGCAAAGCCGAGTTGGCTTCGGGCTCCGGAACAAGGGACAAACGAGTCCTGACCGTAACGGCCAGCCAGGCCAGGCGGGTAGGTATGAGTGGGCAGGTAAGGGAAATCCCCATCACGGAGAATGCATTTGTTCGGCATTTTTATCCGGAGACGGGTTTTATCTGGAGAGGTCAGAGACTCTCTCTGGTGGACCTTGTTGGACAAGGTAACGGACTCGGGACCGGCAGAACCGATGTGTATGTGGATCCGATAGATGGATATAAGGAATCTATCTATTGTGACGGAAAAGGCAACGAATATCATAATCTCGCATCCAATCCCTTTATCGACGGACTTTTCATTCCGGACGGAAACAGTAGGCAGATTATCAGTTCTCTGGGACATCAATTCGAGGATTGTCCGCAGACCAACGGTGAATGTTATGCCGGCTTGGCGGCTAATCCCAGTCAGGGACTATACTACGACGGTAGCAATAACCTGGTAATTCGTGTAGTTGATCCGTCTGCTCGTGGAAATCCTGCGTTTGTTCTTGCTAACGAAACGTACGTTGTAACGGGAGCTGAATCGGGTGTTGAGCTAATGTCGGATGATCGAACCCAAAACAGGCTCGGTACGGGTACATGGGTGCACTTCCAGCTCGGTACGCCGGTCATCTTAGCGGCAAATAGACAATACGGCTTTGATGTAACCGTAATTTATGGTAACAGGGGCTTTTATTTTGAAACCGCCGGTGTCGTCGAGGATTCCTATCCTGGCGGAGTAGCCTATAGCACCGGCACTAAGGGGGGGATCAACAGCCTCAATTTAGATCAGATCCATGACGGCGATCACACGTTCGTTGTTGAACTGGCGCAGACCGGCCCGATCGAATCCACACAAGGCGGACCGAAGATCAGTTACAGTACCGAGGCGCCGGACATAGGGCCGGACGATGTTTTTTTCCTGGAAGAATCGACAATCGATAATCGAAATGTCGGAGGCTTTCCGGGGCAAACCTATAGCGGGGACAATGATTATGCGACCTATATTGCCCGTGACAGGCGAGGATTGGGACAGACCTTCACGACAGGTGATAATCCCGACGGATACATCATGAAAGGATTCTGGCTGAAAAATGTCAGTTATTCTGAGAATCTGTCAGACGGAAATGGAACCTGGTGGTACATCGGGCCTTCTGATATGAGAAACAGCATAATACGGTTTAATGGACAGGATTATGGTAGTAGAGAACATCCCTGTATCGTGATGCATGCTAATCTGGGTATCACTTTTGATTTAAATGCAATACGTGCCCAGTGTCCCGACATTAAAGTAACGCGTTTTGTATCTAAAATCGGAATAGCGGATTTCGAGGAACAGGCCGGATGCAATGCCGATTTCTGGGTGCTCGTTGACGGGAAGGTTAAACAGAGCCGGCGGAACCTCAAACAGAAGAATGTTTTGAGTGATTTCTCCGTTGAGCTTGATCCCTCTGCTCGTTTTCTGACACTTGTGACAACCGACGGCGGAGATATCGACCGCAAGGGAGCTTATCAGCGAGCCTATACTTGTGATTGGTGCGTATTTGTAGAGCCAGAATTAGTCCTGGAAACAGGAGATAGTTCAGTCAATATACACAAAAGACAGAGAACAGATATAACCGTAGATGAGAAATAGGGTGTTTTT
>CAYVXS010000415.1:0-3482 GCA_964454885.1 uncultured Pirellulales bacterium | reverse complement strand
CGTTTGGTCCGGCTTCGTAATCCGGGTCACCCGTGTCAACGCAGGGTGAGACAGGAGCAAGCCGTAAGTCGTCGTCTTCTGTGCCGATTGTATGGTCCGGACCCAACAGGTCCACAAATAACGGATCAACATCGATATTACCGTCGCCAAACCAACCGCCTCTGATGTTGCTGTAGGAGACATTAATTATTGACAGGTTGTTATCCCATGTTTCGATTTCAGTACCATAGTCCCAAAGAATACAGTTGGTTAACATAATGGTGTTCCGCTCGTCCTCGGATTTGCAATATATGGCATTTCCCTCTCCTGCCCAGTTCTCGGCGAACGTACAATTAGCCAGGACAGGTTCGCATGAAAGAATGTATATCGCACCGCCACGAAATCCTGAGTGGTTTCCGGTGAATAAGCAGTTTCTGAGGATCGGGCTGTCGCCGCTTAGACTCTTATTTATAGTACACATACCACCACCTTGCTCATTTACTGAATTGCCTCTGAATACACAGTTGGTCAAAGTTGGATTACTTGTTTCACTGTATAATCCACCACCAGCATGAGCTGAGTTTCCCATGAATGTGCAATTGGTCAGTTTTGGGTAATTTTTCTCAGTTGCTACTCCGCCCCCATCACCGTTTCGTGTCGAATTCTCGATGAATTCGCAGTCGGTCAGATTCAGAGCGCAATTGTAGTCTTTTATTCCACCGCCACCATCGCTTCCAGCCTGGTTCCAGGTGAATGAGCAATTGGTTAAATTTAAATCGCCATATTGTGAGTGTATCCCACCGCCACCATTGCTTCCGGCCTGGTTCCCAGTGAATGTGCAGTTAGTCAAATTCAGCTCGCTATATTGTGCGTATATCCCACCGCCACTTGACAAGGCTGAGTTCCCAGTAAATGTGCAATTTATAATCTGTGATGTTGTGGGCCAATAAATTATATACAGCCCTCCACCACTATTATTACTATAACGAGATTGGGATGGATCGTTAGCGTTACCGCCGGTGATTGTGAATCCATCAATGACAGAATTTCCCTGAGCAATCATGACATGAAAGCTGTTTTCTGCTCTACTGGGTTCTCCCCGCAAATCCCCGGAATTACTTACATCTAAATCATCGCCATATAAGTCACCACTTAAAATTGTCTCATATAAAATGATATCTCGAAAATTGGGATCGGGCTCACCATAGCCGGCATAGCCACCTTTTAACGTCATGTCCTGGATTAAGAACGTGTCTGTCCAGTCACCGGATGCCGTTATTGAGGGTGTTCCATCAGGTCCTTCCGAAGTCCGGCAATCAGGCTTATATATGCCATTCGCAACCCGGATTTCATAATCGACTTGTGCTTCGATAATATCATCCTCAAAATTATTCTCTATAGCATCCCTAAAAGCATCATCGAAAGCATCCTCAAGAGCATCCTGGAGACACAAGTATGCATTTTCCCAATCCGAGCCATTATTGGCACCGACCGCATCGGCATCAACGTATAAAATCTTGTCAGCAGCGGTAGCAGTGCTACCCAGCGTCGTAAAAAATATCAATATTGTAAGTATTTTGAATAAATTTATTTTAACCATTTTATATTTTCCTTTCATCGTAAGGCATCCTTTGAAAGAATCCCAATGGCAGCCTTTTATTCCTTGATAAAAATTAAATTCACCAGCGATCGTTTATCAATTTCACAAGCCAAAGCATTCCCGGAGGCTCATGCCGCAAATTCCGGTAGCTTGCAATCTTAGGCTCGGCAAATTCGTCACCGACATCATCGATATCCTGAAGGTAAGTGAATTCCATCTCGCCTACATTGCCATCATTTGTTGTAAATATGATTTTCTCGATAACGTCAGCTTCCATATCGATAGTATAAACAAGCTTAATTTGCTCGGTTGTTAAAACGACTTCCGTCTCACTGCCACCGGATATATTTTTAGTCTCGAACCTTACCTGTTTTTCAGCAGCATCCCGGCGTACAGTATCAATCGTATGCAAACCCATCCAGGGCCGTCCTAAACCCTCGAAGAAATTACCACCTTCGTAACTCACCACCGGTTTACCGCCTCGGTCGAATACGCACGCTCCCGCAGGGGTGTCCACAATTTTTGAACCGTCACTGAGTTCTAATTCGAGCCACGGATAAGCTCGTTGCCTTGCCGCATAGACAAACGGCAATCGCCCGGAGCCGGAAACTTCCCGCCCGTTGATTTGGCCGGTAATTTTGAAATATGTCCAGCCCCGCTTGTGCATTGGGTCTCGATTATCTATAACTCTCGTGCTTTGGGGCCAATCGAACTGGAAATATTCCTCATCCAGAATATTGAAGTGACGGTCTATCCTCCAGATTTTGTTACCATGGTCGGTGGAACGTTTGGAGATTACCAACAGCCCCTTTCTTTTACTGGATACATATTCCATATCGGCCGGCTTGCCCTCGACGCGAGAAATGAATTGACTCAAATCCTCGTCGTCCGAGGGTAGTCTTGCAACGGACAAATCAGTGCTGTATATATGGAAATTGTTCATGTAAATAGTATTATTGTCGTAGTAGTAACTGGCACGTTGATTTTGCAGGTATTGACAATACGAGTTTTCACCGGAGGCATCAGATTTCAAAAGACGCATCATAACCGGTCCGCCGGCGCCTTCGGGGAAGAAATACCAGCTTTGCTCGGTATCCGTGTTCGCTTCTGTCTGATTTATTCCATTGGCGAATGTCTGTGCTCGGGATGTTTTTAGCCCATCACCTACCCTGGCAGTTCCTTCTGTGACTGCAATCGTTCCTCCTGCGATCATACCGGCGGTGATTAACGAAACGATAGCTGTCTTGCCTGTCACCATCGCCGCCAAAGTAGCCGCGGCACCGACCTTGAGAGTGGCCGCCGTCACGGATATGTTCGCAGCGGTTGCTTCTGTTGCAGCGGTCAGCTTGCCGAATAATACTAAAGCCGGCAATAAATATCCCTTGCCGAGCCCATGACGGGACAGCTTTTTGGCCAATGCCTTTTTCGCCCTGTAGAACAACGATTGGGCGCCGAATTCCGTGCAATTCATCAAACCGGCAATCTCTGAATACGGCATTTGCCTGTAACATCGCATAATTAATACGGCCCTGTGACGGGGGGCCAATTCCCGCATTGATTTGAGGACGATTTGTTTTAGCTCCCGGTTAACCATATCCGCCAGGGCATCCTTGCCGTCTTCCGAGGCGATCTCACGACCGACATCAGTCAGAGAGATTGTTTTGTGCCGCCACCGCCGGCCATAGTGACTGCGGACCTTATTGAACGCAATGCCGTCCAGCCAGGCCCGGAAGCTCTCCGCTTTCTTTAGTTTGTCGAACACTTTAAACATTTCCAGAATGCTCTCCTGTACAATATCCTGTGTTAAAACTGTAAAAGGAGGCTCGGCGAACGAATATTCGATCTGGTTATTCTCTTGTTTTAGATTGGATGTTTGTGGTTTATTGATTGTTTTTGTATTAAT
>CAYVXS010000414.1:0-3486 GCA_964454885.1 uncultured Pirellulales bacterium | reverse complement strand
AAAGACAGATTTCTTAGAATGTCACTGCCCTACTTCCCTGCGGAGAAATTGAACGAGCTGGAATATGCATATTACCCGCTGCATGTGGAGCCGGAAATAGCCCTTTCTCTTTTCGGAAGGGAATATCTTAATCAGATAGAGCTTGTCAGGAACATTGCCAGATCACTGCCTCTCACATGGAAATTAGTCGTCAAGGACCATCCCGCCGGAGTTGGCAGAAGAAATATCGGATATTATAAAAAACTACTGGAAATCCCGAACGTGGTTTTGGTAAGTCACTATGTGGATTCGACGGCGGTAATTGAAAATGCCAAGATGGTTTTTACCGTGTCCGGATTTTCCGGTTTCGAGGCGATTCTCGAAAAAAAACCGGTTATCACATTCGGGAAAACTTTTTACGATGCTCTACCCGATTGCATTGCCAGGCATGTGAGGTCCCTGCAGGACCTCCCTAATGTCGTATCTGAACTTTTGGAAAATTACAGATACTCCGAAAAAGACGTTGTTTGTCTTGTTGCCGCAGTTATGAAAAACTCAATCCCATTGAATTTATATTCACAAGTCTTGAAAAAGAAGCAGCGTATCTCTTTTAAACAAGAGAATTTAGATATTGAAAAACGAAAATTTGCGGATTATCTCGGCGATCAGTTAAATGCTCTTTAGTTCCGGACAACATAAAATAAATTCGCGCAGATAAATATGACAAAAAAATCAAAACATGGTGATGCTGTTTCATTCGAGAAAAACTGGCAGGCAAGAAAAGAAACACAATATACACACTGGACAAGAGCAGAACCACGAAACCAAATCCAGCTTGCATTCAGAAACCACTGGACTCTTTTAAATGAATTGATGAAGAATCCACACATGAAACATGGCAAACGTGTGCTGGAGGTTGGTTGTGGCCGAGGTAGCCTTTCCTGCTATTTCAGCGATACAGGTTATGACTGCACATTGCTTGATATTTCCCCCGGAGCAATCGATGCGGCGAAACAGATTTTCGAAGACAATAATCTAAAGGGAACTTTCGTTATCGGCGACACGAATGAAATACCGTACCCAGATAAGTACTTTAACATTGTTTTTTCAATCGGTTTGTTAGAACATTTTGAGAACATAAACCAGCCGATAAAAGAGCAGATACGCGTACTTGACGACGGCGGATTATTTTTTGGATATGTTGTACCTAAATATCAAAATAACATCCAGAAAGATTATGATTGGATAAACGATATTCTTAAAGGATATGCACTATTACTACAAAATCCTTCGGGCAAAAAAGAAAGCTTATTTCGTTCGGACATCGGCTCTGAGCGATATATCCCGATTTTAAAGAAATATAATCTAAAAGATATTGAAGCAAGCGGCGTCTATCCGTTACCAATGATCTCCCATTCTCCTGAATTTCCTTTTACCCTGATGCCGGAACAAAGCGAAGAGGCCCTTGTAAGACGATTAAAAAAAATGCTTATGGAAAACGGTCGTCGAACAGGCAGGCATCCCTGGCTCTGTGAGGAAGGTTATGGGCAGGCTTTTGCCGTTTGGGGGTATAAGTAATGAAGATAATTGCAATTATACCGGCGAGAAGCGGGTCAAGAGGCATTCCCCGTAAAAACATTAAATTATTCAATGGCAAGCCGCTAATACATTATGCGATTGAATTAGCCAAAGAGGCTCAGAAAAAAGGCATCATTTATGACCATATCGTATCCACGGACAGCGAGGAAATAACTTCAGCAGCAAAAGAAATAGAAGGAAATGTCCCCTTCCTGAGGCCGGCGGAATTAGCTACCGACAGCTCGGCGGTTGTGGATACTATTATACATGCAGTTAATTGGTGGGAAAAAAATCACGGAGATACAATTCACAGCATTTTGATTTTGCAGCCCACAAATCCATTAACCGCCGGAGAAGATATCGAAAACTCGGTGAAGCATTATTTAGACAATCAGCCCGACGCAAGCTGTTTGATTTCCGTATGTGATGCCCAGCATATCAGGTTATCGAGTCTCTACCATGAGAAAAGCGGATATTTAGAGCAGGTATTTAAAAACGTGGATCCGACAGAAAGACGGCAGACCTTAAAAAAATTATATTCGCGCAACGGAGCAGTATATATTACACGTCGTGACCTGCTGTTGGGGGAACGGAAAATAATAAATGAAAATCCTCTTTTTTATACAATGCCGAGGGAGCGCTCCGTTGCCATCGACGACCGGTTCGACTGGCAACTGGCGGAATTCCTGATGACTCAGTCAAAATGTCCGAAACCACAGGATATCTGAAAGAGTCTTGAGCATTAATCCGCTGATCCGGAAATATTTGTAAAATTTTTAATCGAAAGATCGTGTAACATATAAGATATTTTTAATTATTTAGAATCGCTGATGGCCGAATTCGATAAAACTGAAATCCAAAACAAAATCAAAGAGCTGGACCGGGAACAAAAGTGGAACCACTGCATAGAGCTTCCTTACAGCGTTAAAACCTCTTCAGAAGATCAGGTTTCTCACGGCAAGAATATTATCAAATGGTCCCGTATCAAGCCATATATCGATGCAATAGATATAAAGGGAAAGCGTGTGCTCGATATCGGGTGCAATGAAGGATATTTCTGTCTAAAGCTCAGGGAGCTGGATGCGGGAGAGGTCTTAGGTATCGATGCGGATAAACTCAGGATTAAAAAGGCAAAATTTGTCACCGAAATACTAAACGCCCGGAATATAACATTCGAGGTAATGGACATATTCGATGACAGCATTGAAAAATTTGGACATTTCGATTTTACATTGTGCCTTGGTTTTTTGCATCGCGTCCCTTATCCATACAAAGTTATTCAGCAATTGACCGGTATTTCCGATACGATTCTCTTTGAATGGAAATCCTTAAAGGAAGGCAGCTTCGATCTGCCTATCATGAAATATTGCGGCGGTAAAAGCAAAGACTCGAATCAATACAGCGGTTTATACTGGCTGCCATCCACTAATTGCGTAATAGATATTTTGAAAAGTTTAGGACATACCCACAATCTCGTTATAGATAATTCCTCCTGGCGCAGGACAATAATAATCTCTTCAAAACAAAAAAATGCCGTTTTTGAGAATAAAGACTTAATAAGCACCGGTAAACTTGCTTTATCAAAAAAAGTTACAGCAAGTTTCGCCAGAAGCATAATAAGAATATTAAAAGATAAAAATACAAAGTGGTTTTAACATAAAAACATATCTGAAAAAATTAGGCCCCATATACAATGCAATAAGTTCACTGCATCTTTATCTCAACAGGCACGAACAATTATGCAACGTCCCTATAGAAATATGTACCAATCCAATGGGATTTTCGTTCGCCTCAAACGGATGGAATTATCTTATCGCACAATTAAGGGAATTCGACAGGGTGCCTGCTTTAATAGTCGAAGATTCCATTTTGTATAAATTTCACCGGCTCTATCAACCGAAAGACATGTCCGATTTGCCTTCATCCGCC
>CAYVXS010000413.1:0-3498 GCA_964454885.1 uncultured Pirellulales bacterium | reverse complement strand
AGCCGATGGTGGGAGTCGGACCCACAACCTCAGCTTTACGAAAGCTGCGCTCTACCATTGAGCTACATCGGCAAACAGTTCGGTTATAATACCGCTCATGTCCCTGCATGTAAATAGCTAACAATCGTTTCATTGATGTTTACTACCCAAGGCAATGCCTTGAACTAACAAACCTGTCATGAGCTTGCCGAAGGATTGGCTTTGTTTTCAATTTACTTTCCTTGGGTCTTGTGTCTGTTGTCTTGAGTCTTATTCAAATTGGCTTTGTTTTTTACCGGCAACATCCCCGAAAACCACTATTTTTGCCGTAATCTTTTTATTTCAAAGAGGTTATACTAAATTACCCATATTAACATTGGCTTTGTTTTCAATTTTTTCTTCAGAATTCATTAGTTTCGGATTTCGAGTTTCCGGCCGGAGGCCGGCAAATTGGCTTTGTTTTACATTTTTTGTCGATTTATAGAAGGTTCGCTACGTTTGCCGAATCCCCTGTGGTCGTCCCGACCAACCCCCAGACAAGTCTGGGGGCTAAATATTGCATTTTTGTATTTTGAATTGTAATTTTGCGTTTTGCCTTTTAACTTTTGACTTACCTTAAATTGCCCTATCCGCTATACGCCTCAGCTACACGCTAATAGTAATTGTATCCGAAAACCGCCTTAACACAACCAAAAATCACGATTTTTAGCAAAAAATGACCTTGAGTCCCCGCTGTTTAGTTTTGCTCTGTAAAACTGCGGGGTCCATGACTCGGAACCTGTTATTTGACATAGGGTGGCAGCCAATGAATAAGTTTGCCCACAAGGGCAAAACGAATGAAGTGGATGGAAAAATCAAAAAAACAGAATAGACAAGGAAATATGGCCATCATTTTGAAAAAACTTTCATTCCCATCCACTTCGCTCACTTTATTCGCTCAGTGGCTGCCACCCGTCCATCGCTACAAATACGTAAAGCGAGTATGCGCTTTGCGTAAAAGTCTGTTAATTAACATCGTGAAGTTTAGGACCATTTAGTATGCTGTGTGTTTATTTCAATTCCCTTATGCTATACACTCTGCTTTTCGTTCGTTCTCAATCGGCCCCCATCTTTCGGCCTTTATCCTCCCCCTATATACCATGCGATATGCAAGTATATTTGTAATCGGCCAATGCAGAGAAATCCCGGATCGGTTTGTTTTGCTGCAAGAAATACAGTGGTGAACTGAAAACATATCGAAGTCGGTCCCGGTGGGGATTGTTAGAATACCGAATGGGGCCATATTTGAAACGAGCTATTTTTCTTGCAAATCCTTTTTTGTGGACATATACTTTCGAGTTTGTATGTTATTGTCGGCTGTTATATAAACTAACTATTTAAGAAATAAACATTTAGCTGATTTGGAGCAGATGTATGAGTTTTGTAAGATGGATGCGAAAGAACAACACGAAAATAATGGCCATCGTGGTCATCATCCTCATGATAGCGTTTATCGGCGGTTCGTCCCTGTCATATTTGCTTCAGCCTAAAGGGTATGCCAGCAGGACGATTGCCACCATGGGTGGAAAAATTAAAGTAAAGGGATATGACTTACAGGTGGCCAACCGCGAGCTGGAAATCCTGAGAATGCTCAAGGCGGATGTCATTCTCGGCCAGATGATACGGATTCCCATGTCGAACACTCCGGATTTACAGGCGTTTTTTTTAGGTGAGCTGTTGTTCTCCGAACAAAAAACCTCGCCGATATTAATGAACTACATCAAGCAAACGATCAGGTCGAATCTGTACGACATCAGCGAAAAACAGATAAGCGATATATACAAACGTACAACGGTGCCGGGCAGCGATGTGTACTGGTATTGCCTTAAGACCGAGGCGAGGCTGGCCGGTATCAGGGTCCCGAACGAGAATGTAGGCGAGCAGCTCGGACGCGCAATCCCCATGCTATTCGAAGGCAGGAGCTATTCTCAGATAATCGGCTCAATAATGAGTCAGCACGGAATTACTGAGCAGCAGATACTCGAAGCATTTGGAAACCTGCTGTCGGTGCTGCAGTATGCCCATTTGATCTGTGCGGACCAGGATATAACCACTCGACAGCTTATGCAGACGGTGGCCTGGGAGTCAGAAGGAATCAATATCGAGTTCGTGGAATTTAGTTCCGAAGATTTTGCCGAAAAGCAGGAAACACCCGGCGAAGAGGCGATAGAGGAGCAATTTAACAAATACAAGAAATATTTCTCAGGCGAGATAAGCGAAGATAATCCCTATGGATTAGGTTATAAGCTGTATGACAGGATTCAGCTCGAATACATTATCCTCAAGCTCGATGATGTTTCGACCATCATAAAATCCCCGACTCAGGATGAAATGGAAACTTATTACGACAGATATAAAGAGCAGATGTTCACTGAACAGGTCCCGACCGACCCGAACGATCCGAACTCTCCGACAAGAGAACGAGTGAAGCCTTATTCCTCTGTCGCAAGTATTATTTCAAAACAGTTGAGGCAGGACAAGATAGACGTCAAGGCCGAGGGCATTATCCAGGAAGCCATCTCTCTAACCGAGACTGGCATACAGGATATGAATGAGGCTCAGCTCGAAAAACTCAGCCCCGAGGAATTGGCCAGGCTGGCCGGCGATTACAAAACCGCCGCCGAGCAATTAAGTAAAAAATACAAAATCAAGGTATATACAGGCCGGACGGGTTTGCTTGACGCGCTCGAAATGCAGTCGGACGAATATCTTTCCCGTATGTATTTGATGGGTTATAACCAGAATCCGGTGCGATTAATCAAGGTTGTTTTTGCCATACCACAAATTGCCGCGAGCGAGCTTGGCCCATTCGACGTCCAGACGCCGAAGATGTATATGAATATCGGGCCCGCCAGAGACCTGTTAGAGCTCCAGGGAGGCACCGGAGAAATAGTCGCGCTTGTAAGAGTGGTTCAGGCGATCAAAGCCACAGAGCCCAACAACGTCGATTACACTTTCAGCATCAAACCTGTCGTATTCGATCCGAACGCCGAACAGGAAAAGGAAGACGTTTATTCGGTGAAAGAAAAAGTAATCGAAGATTTGAAAAAACTCGCCGCTTTGAAAACGGCAAAAACCAGGGCCGAGGAATTTATCGGCATGGTCTCGAACGGAGACTGGGAGGGAACGGTCGATAAATTCAACGAGATGTACGGTAAAGAAACCCTGTCCGATCCGAACGATCCCAATTCGCCTGTGACCAAGACATTCCAGGTGGAAGATTTTCCCGGAATGCGAGTAATATCCAAAGAGAAACTTGATGCTCTGACCGCGTTGAACGAGGGCAATCCGGGATCACAATATTTTGCGAACGAGCGCCTCAAAAGCAGCTCGCTGGTAAAAGAGCTTTACTCTCTCATTCCTGCCGACAGTAACAGCGTCAAGAACCTGCCTATGATCATGGAATTCAAGCCCGATATGACTTATTTTTGTATCAAAAATTTGACCATCAAACGGCTCTCGAAGGAAGATTACGACAAA
>CAYVXS010000412.1:0-3523 GCA_964454885.1 uncultured Pirellulales bacterium | reverse complement strand
AATTCGTACTTATCTTTTTGTATAAACGTATTTGTTATTTGCTCGATTACTTCGAATCTGGTTTTGGGTGCTCAGATGGAGTCTGTCCCTATCGGCTGGCTGGGTGACGAAGCGCCTCTTGTCCGCAGTGGGATTAGCTGGGGTGTGCCGTGGCCGAAAGATACTATTCGTAAAGAACAAACTTTCATATTAACTGCATCCGATGGTAAAAGTTTGCCTGTCCAAACCTGGCCTTTAGCCTATTGGCCCGACGGCTCATTGAAGTGGAGCGGTTTTGCAACCATCGCCGAGCCGAATACCGTCGGTCCCTTCACACTATCACAAGGGCAGTCTCTGCTGACAGCTGGTGCCGTCGTTCGCGTACAGGAAAGCGACGAAGGGATCACGATCGACACGGACTCATTGCGTTGCCATATTTCCAAGCGAGGGCAATATCTCTTCGATTCGCTATTGATCCATAACCGCGAGGTCGCCCGAGATGCACGACTTATCTGCATCCTCCAAAATGGTCCTGAAATCGACCAGGCGAATCTGCCGCAGCGAGAGGAATTCACCTGCGAGATTAAGAACACTACTCTCGAGCAGAGTGGTCCCGTTCGAGCCGTTGTTAAACTCGAAGGCATACACAAATCGCTGCAAGGCACGCGAGAGTGGCTGCCCTTTGTCGTACGGCTTTACTTCTATGGCGGTATCCGGCCGATTCGCATGGTGCATTCGATTATTTTTGACGGTGACGAGCATCAGGATTTTATCCGCGGGCTTGGAGTAGTATTTTCCGTCCCCATGCGGGAGGAAATTCAAAACCGTCACGTGCGTTTTTCCGGAGAGGGAGACGGCTTATGGGCCGAGCCTATCCAACCGTTGATCGGTCGCGGCGGACGTTATATTGCCAAGCCCGATGATGAGGCTCAAAGCAATTCCCAGCCGAACAGAATGCGGGGAATGCAATTTAGATGGAGACAGGATGTTTATCCGGATCAGATTGCCGGTAAACGTGTTCCGAATAAAGAAGAAATCGACCGTCGCGGACAAAACTTGTTGGAGAAATGGGCCATATGGGATGATTTCAGATTGCTCCAGCCGAATGCCGATGGTTTCACAATTGAAAAACGAACCAATCCGGAAAGTTGTTGGCTGCCCACCGGAGCCGGAAAGCGGGCTTCGGGCCTGGTTTTTGCCGGAGATGTTTCAGGTGGATTAGCCGTTGGTTTAAAAGATTTCTGGCAATCCTATCCGTCGGCCCTGGAAGTTCGTCGGGCGAGCAGTGAAGCAGCCGAACTGCGGATATGGATGTGGTCACCCGATGCCCCTGCGATGGACCTGCGTCATTATGATACCGTGGCCCACGGTCTGGAAGAAGTTTATGAAGATGTCCAGGAAGGTTTCAGTACTCCCAACGGTATTGCACGTACGAGCGAGTTGACACTTTTCCCGACAACCGGCGTACCAACCAAACAAGAAACTGTTGCTTATGCAAAAACCGCCGCCCAGCCTCCTTTACTTGTTTGTACACCGCAGTATCTCAATTCTGTCCATGCCTTCGGATACTGGGGTCTGGAGGACCGCACAACTGCGGCCAAACGTGAGATCGAAGAGAAGCTCGATGCGACATTGACTACTTATTTGAATGCGGTTGACCAATATAACTGGTACGGCTTCTGGGATTACGGTGATGTGATGCACTCCTACGACAATATCAGGCACGTGTGGCGATATGACCTCGGTGGTATGGCATGGGATAATTCCGAGTTAGGGACCGATATGTGGCTTTGGTACAGCTTTTTGCGGTCGGGACGTTCGGACATATTCCGCATGACCGAAGCTATGACCCGACATACCGGTGAGGTTGATTGTTATCATCAGGGACGCTTTGCCGGGCTGGGTTCGCGTCACAATGTCCGCCACTGGGGTTGCGGCGCCAAAGAGGTCCGCATTAGTCAGGCGCCGTATCGACGATTCTATTATTACCTTACAACCGACGAGCGCATCGGCGATGTTATGCGCGAAATGCTGCAGGCCGATGAAAGAATAGCCGAGTACGATCCGATGCGTCTTGCACAACCGATTACCGAGGCAGAGAAAAAATATCCTGCACGCTTGCGGCTCGGCCCTGACTGGTTTGCCTTAGCCGGCAACTGGATGACGGAGTGGGAGAGAACGGGTGACACTAAGTGGCGTGACAAAATTTATGCCGGTATGGATTGCCTGTGCAAAATGCCTCTCGGATTGCGGACCGGTATAAATCTTGTCATGGGATTCGACCCGAAGACCGGGGAGCTTTTTCAATTATCCGACGAAGCCGGTGTTTATAATCTGGCCACAATCATGGGCGGGGCCGAAGTGATTTTCGAGCTTAATATGATGGTTGACCACGACAAGTGGCAAAAGGCATGGCTGAAATACTGCCGGCTGTATAATGCCCCGAAGGATGTATTAATAGCGGATATGGCTACCGGCAGCGAAGGGGCCGATGCATCCTACGTCCGGGATGGACGATTAGCTGCTTATGTATATCTTAAAACCGGCAACGAGGCATTTCTCAACCGGGCAATAAATTCGCTGGTACCGCGCCGTGGACGAGGGCAAAGAGATTTTGATACCCGGCGTATTGAAGGGCCGGATGTCCTTAATCCCCTTGACGAAGGACCGTCAATGGATACGAACACCGCCGCACAGGATGGTCTTACCACGATTGCAGTGCTCGGTATGGTTGGTGACCGGTTCCCGGAAGAAATGCCTCAGCAGGACCAAAGAAATCGTGGCTTTAGAGGTGAACCTCGCACTGGAGATGCCCCTCGAGGACAGCAGAACTCAACAGAGTAGAAAATCCTTCAAAAAACCACAGGTTGTTAGTAAGATGTGTTCTGGTTTTATGAAAGGAGATTGTTAAGTATGAAAAGAGTCGCAAAGTTTGCTTGTATGCCGACAATACTGTTGCTGTTGTTATTATCTGAATTTTTATATGCTTCCTCCAACTCTGCGAACGACAAGATTGACCGCTATGCGTTGGTGAATCGTCATAATATTGTTCTCAATGAACCCAATTGCCTAAATCCTTTGAGTGTCGGTAACGGCGAATTTGCCTTCACAGCCGATATCACCGGCCTGCAAAGCTTCCCGGAATTTCACGAAGAGGGAATGCCTCTCGGCACGCAATCACAATGGGGATGGCATTCCATGCCGAATCCGAACGGCTATAAATTATCCGATGCTTTTGAGGAATATGAAGTGGACGGTCGCAAAGTTCCGTATGCATCTGGTGTGAGTTCATCGGGAGGATATTCGCCCGCCGCGATGTGGTTGCGTTCGAATCCTCACCGTTTGCATCTTGGGCAAATCGGCTTGCGGATGATAAAAACCGATGGCTCTCAGGCGAAAATCGAGGATTTGAAAAATACGTCACAGACATTGTATTTGTGGAATGGTTTTTTAAGCAGCGGCTTTGTTGTAGAAGGCGAGCATGTTCAGGTGCAGACGTTTTGTCATCCTTCTCGTGATATTCTGGCGGTGCGTATTCAATCTC
>CAYVXS010000411.1:0-3534 GCA_964454885.1 uncultured Pirellulales bacterium | reverse complement strand
GGTCGTCGAAGGAAACATGTATGTAAGCACCGGCTCGGCAGATGTCGATATCTCAGGAGGGTTATTCATCCAGGGAACAATTATTGAAACAACTTCGGATTCGTCCGGCAACGACAACGACGGTCGATTGTACGGCGGACTGACCTGGCTGCCGTCCGCCGGGAAATATATTGGTGCAGCAAGTTTTGACGGGATTGATGATAAAATTGAGAATGATGACTCGATACCCGCTTCGATAAATGGATTATCCGCTATTACATTGTCACTCTGGGTCAAATCTGACGTGACATACCAGGATCGTGACATTCTATTTACCCGGGAACCAACAGACGCCGATGAAGAGCTTGGTATCAGGTATGACCGTAACGGAGCCTATGGCGGTGGAATCAACGGGATAAAAGCATCTATCAAAACAACGTCAGGCTATACTCAAATTGAAAGTTCGTCCAATATGCAGAAAACCTCCTGGCGGCATCTTGCACTTACATGGCAAGATGATCCTAATGATCCCAACAATTCCAACTTGAAACTATACATTGATGGAAACATCAATTCACTGCTGTATGACAGCGGCCCTGTTTCCGGAGTAATTACGGGAGTAAATAAATTAATGCTCGGCTGCGGAACCAAAAACAGGTACTGGGACGGCCTGATAGATGACGTCCGTATCTATGGCCGTGCGCTTTCTGCAACCGATATAAACAATATCTTCAGTGGGATTGCAGTTTCAGATGCCGACCTTGTTTTATACTGGAAATTTGATGAAAACGGCGGCAGCAGTATGACCGTTACCGCAGATCCTTCAAAAGCAGCAATTATATTGCAGTCGGAAGAGGGTAACGAGGAGAAATGGAGTCAGGCCGCAGGTGCATTTTTCAGAAGTATCGAAAGAAAATAACAGCGTTATTCGAGGAAATATATAAATTGCTCAATACCTTTTATCGGTAATAAACAGTGAATAATGTTTATCGGCCTTTACATGCGATGACAAGAAAAATCCAAAATATGTTAATAATACTTAAGGCATATCATAACGCCCCCTGAAGCGCGGATTAATCCGGATGTTCCCATTGTATCAGTTTAACGATTTTGCTGGTTCTGATGACCTTGATAGCAGAATGTATCAGAAATAACAGTTATATGACTTTATTAACACATTTAGGCCCGAAAACAGCTATACGAAGTTTCCGGCCTCGTCTGTCTATAGAGGTCAGATAATAAAAAAAGCCTGCGGGGGCTTTTCCTAAGCGGTTTGTCTTGTGAAGACCTGCCTCTAATATGACGAAAAAAGAAAGGAAACTCAGGTGATGATAATGTACCGATACAGTAAATGGAGGTTGTACAAGATGGCGTATTCGAAAAGTACACCAGCTTCAATGCATATATTATGTATTAACAGGTATGCCGGACATAGTTTGTTTAGCTTTAACGGTGGTTTTACACTTATAGAAATAATCATTGTGATAGTGATACTCGCTATAGCGGCAATGACGGCAATACCTATGTTGAGCTCGGCGGGCAGTGTGCAAATCCGTTCTGCTGCAAACATGATCGCTGCCGATCTGGAATATGCGAAAAGCATGGCAATCAGCAGGGGCCAGGATTATTCGGTGGAGTTTGACGAATCTTCTGAAAGCTACAGCATATATAAGGAAGGTGATGCAAGTCCGATAGACCATCCTGTAAAAAAAGGATTCCCATACACCATCGATTTTAAAAACGACGGCAGATTAAACAAGGTGGACATAACCAGCGTGAATTTTAATTCCACAAAACGTGTCACTTTTAATTGTCTTGGCAGCCCCTACTACGGAGGTACGATCAATCTTAATGCGGATGGTTCAACGGCAACAATTACTGTAGAACCGGTGACAGGATACATCTCGATCAATTGATGCAGGAAGAGGGCAAATGATTAGCTGGGGTTTTAAAACTCGTAATTTGAGACCGATAGGATTGGACATAGGTCATAATTCCATCAAGATGATCCAACTGGTCATTAACGGCGAACAGATATCTGTTCTGGCCGCGGATGAAGCTCGTATAGACTCCAACATAAACGGTGACGACCAGGCGAGAAAGGAATACATTGTCTCATCGATCAAGCAGATACTTTCGAGAGGCAACTTTCATGGGAAAAATGTTGTGTCATGTCTTCCAAGCGGCGATATAAAAATAACGAGCCTGCGATTAACCGAGGCCGAAGGTGAGAGGATAGAACAGGCGCTAAGAAGGGAAGTTGTACATCGTTTCGGTCTCGACCCGGACAAAGATGCCATGGATTACATTGTCGCCGGCAACGTTCGTCAGGGCGACGAGATTAAAAACGAACTTATTTTATTCGCAACGAACAACGAAATAGTAAAAAATCATATTGAAATGCTCGAGACGACCGGTCTCAGACCGATAGCAATAGATACTATTCCATGCGCTTTGTTCAGGAGTTTCGAGAGGTCCCTAAGGAGGCAGGAAGACAGAGAACATGCCGTCATTTTTATCGATGTCGGGAGCTGTTACACAACGGTTGTTTTTGCTCGCGGAGGAGAAATCTGCTTTGTCAAACAGATAAAAATCGGCGCTGGAAATTTCAACAGGGAAGTCGCATCGAAACTGGGTATCAGCAATAGTGAGGCCGAAATACTGCGTGCAGAGCTGCAGGCGGAATACGGCCCTTCGATGCCAAAGGTGAATTCCACAAAACAGGAACTTTCGGAAAACAAGCAGAAGATCGAAGCTTCGACCCGCCAGGTGATGATTGACGCTATAAGCAAAACCGCCGAAGAGCTTGCACAAGAGATATCGCTGTGCCTTAGATACTATACAGTAACATTCAGAGGCAGACGTATCGAACGGGCGATACTCACCGGAGGCGGAGGATACGAAAAAATCCTGCTGGATGTCATGCAGCGACAACTGACGGTGAGCGTTGAAGTAGCCCAGCCCTTAAGAGGCTTCGATATGTCGAACGAGAGGGCAAATCTGAATTTCTACGGTGACAGTCGCGGTTTACTTTGTGAATGGGCGGTGGCTGTTGGACTCAGCCTTAAAGGCCTGGACAGTAACCTGACAACCAAATCCGAGGTCAAAAATAACGCGCCCGTCAATTATGAAAGAAGAAGATCGGAAGGAGAACGATATGAAAGAAATTGATTTCCTTCCGGAGTGGTACAAAACCGGCAGAAGACGGCAGATAAACTATCGTGCGCAGTGCTATGTATTGGGTGGTATCTTTGTCGTGATGATAGTATGGAACTTCGTGGCTTCTTACTCGATGGCAAAAGCCAACGCCCAGGTACTTGAAATGACAACCAAGCAAAGGCAGGCGGAAAAAGTTTCTGCAAAATTAATCGACTTGAAAAATGAATTGAATTTATATCATAAAAGAGAAGGACTCGTAGAAAAAATAGATTCAAAAATAAACGTTGCGGACGTACTGGCGGAAATAAGCTATCTCGTCGATGATAGAATCGTTCTTAGCAAAATCGAGCTTGTTTCGGAGAAAATTATGAACGACGAATCTTCTCCACAGACAAA
>CAYVXS010000410.1:0-3537 GCA_964454885.1 uncultured Pirellulales bacterium | reverse complement strand
AAGACGTGCTCGCACTAATCGAACTGATCAGAACCCAGGTTGCCCAGCGGATGGAAGTTGAGTTGGAGCAGGAAATCGAGGTTTGGTAGGAGGATAGAGGACAGAGGGTCGAGGACAGAGGACAGATGGCGGAGAACAGATAATATAAATTTGTCTTTCGTCCATCTTCCATCTTTCCTCTTCCAACTTAATTGCGTGTCTATTCAGGCGAGATTGGAATAAATGCGAAATAGATATAAATAATGACGGCCAAGAATTATAATATTATGACAAAAATATAATCCGCCTTTATGTGATTATATTACCACAGAATCGTCTGTAAGTGCAAGAGATTTCCAGTATTTTTTGTGTGAATTCGGCAGGCAGGAAAATTCCACATGGGAAATTCACAGAATATGGATTGATCCCGTACTGAGATTCACAGAAATTCGGGCAGAAATTTACTGCGTCTTAGCCGCGGCGGCTTCGCTTTCCTTCGGCTCTTTTACATCGAAACCCTCGAGCTTCAGATGTTCCTCGTCCTGGACATCTATCTTTATGAGGTTTTTACCGGCGAATTTACCAGCTAAGACCGCTTCCGAGAGCGGGTCTTCTATATAGTGCTCTATCGCCCTTCGCAGAGGTCTGGCTCCGAATTCGGGATTGTAGCCTTTATCGATGAGGAATTCCTTGGCCCGCTCGGACAGTTCCAGCTTCAAGCCGTGTTCGATCAGCCGCTTAAATACCTTATTAAGCTCGTAGTCAACGATAGTCACCAAGTCCTCTCGCGTCAGGGCCTTGAAGACTATAGTGTCGTCCACGCGGTTTAAGAATTCCGGCCGGAAGTGATGCTCCACCTCTTTTTGGAGGGTATCTTTCATCTTCTCGTAATCCGCCTCGGGAGTTTTCTTGCCGAAACCGAAACCGCTGCTGTTTTTAATCAGCTCGGCGCCGATATTACTGGTCATAATAAGAATCACGTTCTTGAAATCGATGCTTCTGCCGAAGCTGTCCGTCAATCGACCTTCATCCATTATCTGCAGCAGCATGTTGTAAACATCCGGATGCGCCTTTTCGATTTCATCCAGCAGCAGTACCGAATACGGCCGCCGTCTGATTCTTTCGGTCAATTGCCCGCCTTCTTCGTAGCCGACATATCCGGGAGGTGCGCCGACTAACCGGCTGACATTGTGCTTTTCCATGAACTCGCTCATATCCAGCCGGATGAGGGAATTCCTGTCGCTGAACATAAATTCCGCCAGGGCCTGCGCGAGCAGTGTTTTGCCGACGCCGCTGGGGCCTAAGAAAATAAAGCAGCCCATCGGACGATTCGGGTCTTTCATGCCGCTTCTGCTGCGTCGGACCGCCTTCGCCACGGCGGTAATCGCATCATGTTGCGAGACAACCGTTTTATGCAGTTCGGTTTCGAGTTCCAGAAGCCGCTGGGTCTCTTTTTTCTCTAATCGTGTTAACGGCACGCCGGTCATATTGCTGACAACCTCGGCAATAATCTCGTTATCCACTACGCCGGTCGCCTCTTTATGCTCGTCGTACCATTCCCTGTGAAGCCTTGTTTTTTCATCCAGAAGCTGCTGGGCCTCGTCCCTCAGCGACGCCGCCCGTTCGTAGTCGGCGCTTCTGACCGCTTCGTCCTTTTCCCGCTGGAGTTTTTCGATATTTTCCTCGATTTCAGTCAGGTCCGGCGGAGGCGTCATATTCTTTAGCCTCACTCTCGCACCGGATTCGTCAACCACGTCTATAGCCTTGTCCGGCAGACATCGGCCGGTAATATATCTTGTCGAAAGCTCCACCGCCTGATAAAGGGCCTCGTCGGTAAAGCGTACCCTGTGATGTGCCTCGTATCGGTCACGAAGTCCCCGCAGGATATCCAGGGTTTCATCCTTCGAAGGCGGCTCAACTATTATCGTCTGGAAACGTCGCTCAAGAGCGCCGTCCTTCTCGATATGCTTGCGGTATTCATCCAGGGTCGTCGCACCGATGCACTGGACTTCTCCCCGGGCAAGGGCCGGCTTCAAAACGTTGGATGCGTCAATCGCTCCCTCGGCACCGCCCGCACCGACAAGGGTATGAAGCTCATCGATGAACAGCACAACGTTCTTCGCCCTTCTTACCTCGTTAATAACCGCCTTGATTCTCTCTTCGAATTGCCCTCTGTATTTCGTCCCGGCCACCATCATCGCCAAATCGAGCACCACAATCCGCTTGCCTTTGAGCAGCTCGGGCACCTGCTTGTTGATAATCTGCTGGCTCAGACCTTCGACAATAGCCGTCTTGCCGACACCCGCCTCACCGAGCAAAACCGGATTATTTTTGGTACGCCGGCAGAGAATCTGTATCAACCGCTCGATTTCATTTTTTCTGCCTATTACAGGATCCAGCTCGCCGTCCTCGGCCAACTGTGTAAGGTCCCTTCCGAAGCTGTCCAGCGCCGGTGTCTTGCTCTTCGTCTTACGGCCTATCGTCGGGCTCATCTTCATACCCAAAGCGGCGGGTCCGTCATCCACGCCCGCGCCGAGAAGATTCAAAACTTCCTGTCGGACCTCTTCGAGCTTCAAGCCGATATCCAAAAGGACCTGGGCGGCGATTCCCTCGCTCTCCCGGAGGATACCTAAAAGGATATGTTCGGTCCCGACGTAATTATGGTTCAGCGACCGGGCTTCCTCTATAGCATATTCGATTACCTTCTTGGCCCGCGGGGTCTGGGGCAGCTTGCCCATCGTTACCATATCAGGGCCGCTTTTTACGTGCTTTTCTATTTCCAGCCGCAGCTTCTTGATATCTACATCGAGGTTCTTGAGAACCGTGGCCCCTACGCCACTGCCTTCCTTTACCAGCCCCAAAAGGATATGTTCGGTCCCTATATATTCGTGGTTAAACCGCTGGGCCTCCTGGTTGGCCAGCGCCATTACTTTTCGTGCTCTGTCTGTAAAACGTTCAAACATTTTTATCCCTGAATATCAATAAATAATGTTTCGTAAAATTTCACAACTATTCGACATCTAAAAGAATAATATTTACGAACATTAATCTTCCAATATCTAATTATATTGTACCAAACTTAGCAGTCCTGTCAAATATACAACAACGACCGGCGTTATATTCATACTAAGCCTGATAATACTATAATTTATATTCCTTAAACCGGATTAATGTTCATTTTCGGGCAACATTTTTACATAGTCTTAATTTTATCGGCAAAAACGCATGTTAACTTTGCCCTTTATCGCACAAAAATCCCTTTCCGGCCGCCGCAGATAAGCTGTCGCAATAGGCAGCAAATCAATCCGACGATGTCAAAATATCCCCCTTTCGGTCGTATAATTCGACAACATAAACATTATAGGATTATAAGTATCCGCAACGGGAATAAACTCGGTTTGTATTGCTCGTTTTTAAATGTATATTTTAATTATGCACAGGTGACAATTCTGCAGATATTTTGCCGGTAATTAAACTATGATATGATTCGGCATCTATTATAAGGATATATTGAGTATGAACGCAGCACACATCATTGAAACATGCACATCGGCAATT
>CAYVXS010000409.1:0-3544 GCA_964454885.1 uncultured Pirellulales bacterium | reverse complement strand
CAGAAATTTGTAGTTGGTTCGTATTCCCGGAGTTTGCAGAAGCAAATATTAAGAACATTTTTGTTGTATGCTCTTAAAAATATTCTTTTTTCCTCAAAACAGTCCGAGCGTCCGGGATTTAATTCTTGCGATTATTCGTTCATTTGGTATAAAAAGGTTTTCAGGAAGAACAAGACTATGGGCCGATTGCTGGTTATAGCCAATAGATTGCCGTTTAGCATCACGAAAAGGGCGGGAAAATTCGTTTTTCGTCCCAGTGCCGGGGGACTGGCCGTTGGACTATCGTCACTGCCGGATTCTTTTCAACATCTTTGGATAGGATGGCCGGGAATAACGAATGAGAAATTAACCGATCACGACAAAGAGCAGATCAGGGAAAAACTGGCTGATGAGAATTGCCTACCAATATTTCTTTCTGAAAAGCAGATAGAACGATATTACCTGGGTTTCAGCAACAAGACAATTTGGCCTCTTTTTCATTACTTTCCGACTCGCACTATATGGGAAAACAATTTTTGGAAATCATATAAGCAGGTGAATCAGTTTTTTTTCAAGACAGTGGCTGATATAATCGAGCCGGGAGATAGTATTTGGGTGCATGATTATCAATTGATGCTTTTGCCGCAGCTTTTGAGAGAAAAATTCCCAGAATTGGAAATCGGATTTTTCCTGCATATCCCATGGCCGTCGTTCGAATTGTTTCGGCTTTTGCCCTGGCGTGAGGAAATTCTCGACGGCATATTGGGAGCCGATTTGATAGGTTTCCATACATACGATTATGTCCGGCACTTTCTCAGCAGTATCTGCAGGATTATGAGCCTTGAGCATACTTTGGGACGAATCAGAAAGGGTAACCGAATTGTTAAAATTGATGCTTTTCCTATGGGTATCGATTACAGGAAATATTCCCAGGCCATAAATAATCCCCCCACAAGAAAGGAAGTAGATAAAATACTTCAGATTGTAGGAAAACGTAGAATCATAATATCCATAGACAGGCTTGACTATACCAAGGGTATTATCCAGCGTCTTGAAGCGTTCGATTTATTCTTGTCTGAAAATCCCGAATATAAGGGTAAAGTCACGCTCATTATGGTCGCTGTTCCATCACGAACCGACGTAGAGGATTACCAGATGCTCAGAAACAATCTTGAGCAGCTTGTCGGCAGGATAAACGGCGAACATGGTGCAATCGGCTATATTCCCGTCTGGTATCTGTACCGTTTCATGCCATTCCATAAAATTGTCGCATTATATAATGTCGCCGATGTGGCATTAGTGACTCCCCTGAGAGATGGAATGAACCTGATTGCAAAAGAATTCATCGCAGGTAAAACCGATGGTAAGGGAGTATTAATTCTCAGCGAGATGACCGGTGCCGCAAGCGAGCTTGGTGAGGCACTGATAGTCAATGCGAATAATAAAGGGGCGATAGTGCAGGCTATTAAAGATGCGCTTGAAATGCCTTTGCAGGAACAAATCGAGCGCAACAGGCTTATGCAGGAAAGAATTGCCGGTTACGATGTCTCGCGGTGGAGCAATGACTTCATACATGCCCTATCGGATATCAAAGAGAAGCAGCGAGAACTTTATGTTAGTAAACTGTCAGAGTCCGTAAAACAGGAATTGATTAAGAATTATAACAGGAGCAAAACGCGTCTTTTACTGCTGGATTATGACGGGACTCTTGTCGGTTTCAAGGGCAGACCGGCACAGGCCGGGCCGGACAACGAGATTTTGGATTTGCTGCGAAATCTTTCCGGCGACGAAAAGAACAATATTGTAATAATAAGCGGCAGAGATAAAAAAACACTGGATGAGTGGCTTAGCGGCCTTAACGTATCATTGGTGGCAGAACATGGAGCGTGGATAAAACAGCAAAACCACCAGTGGCAATGCACGCAGCCTCATGGAGCCACATGGAAGGATTCAATCAGGCCCGTTCTCGAAATTTATTCTGATCGAACACCCGGTTCTGCCGTCGAGGAAAAAGATTTCGCTCTGGTCTGGCATTATCGAAGAGCGGATTCGGAGCTTGCCGGCATCCGTGTACAGGAATTAAGAGACGCGCTGATGAATCTAACCGAGAACCTCGATGTAGGAGTTTTCGAAGGTAATAAAATCATCGAAATAAAAAATGTCGGAGTCAATAAAGGACGTGCGGTCGAATTATGGACCGGAAACCAAAAATGGGAATTTTTGCTGGCGGCCGGAGACGATTATACCGATGAAGAAATGTTTCGTGCCCTGCCGAATGGGGCCTATTCCATAAAAGTTGGATTAAGTATTTCAAATGCAAGGTTTCAGGTGGATACTCTGGACGAAATCAGGTTGTTATTGAAAGAATTGGTGAGGAATTAGTATGTTAAGTCTTGAAGAGTTTCGTGGGATTGTACCGGATAAAACATTAGCAGAGATTTATGCAAGAGCGAGAGGCCTCTACGGCAAACATATAGTGCATGTAAACAGCACATATATGGGCGGCGGAGTGGCCGAAATACTTTATTCACTGGTTATGCTGATGAACGACGTTGGAATCGATACCGGCTGGAGGATTCTGCACGGCACGCCGGATTTCTTCGAAATTACAAAGAGCTTTCATAATGCTCTCCAGGGAGCGAACATAAATCTCACGGAACAAAAGAAGGAATTGTACCTTGAGATAAACGGCAATTACGCGAGATTTACCCATTTCGACCATGATTGTGTGATAGTGCACGATCCCCAGCCGCTTGCGTTGATAAGGTCCTATAGGAAACGACAGCCCTGGATATGGCGGTGCCACATCGACCTGACGGAACCTAATACACAATTGTGGGATTTTCTGACGGGTTTTCTGCTGAAATACGACCAGATTGTTGTTTCCAGTGAAAAATATTATAAAGAAGACCTGCCGATAGACCAGAGGCTCATACATCCTGCGATTAATCCTTTGAATAGCAAGAACATAGAATTGTCTGAAAAGACTGTGAGGGAATATATCAAAAAAGCGGGAATTCCGACAGACAAGCCGATCATCACCCAGGTTTCCCGGCTCGATCCATGGAAAGATCCGGAAGGTGTTATCGAGGTTTTTAAACATGTCAGAGAAAAGGTCAATTGCCGATTAATCTTTTGCTACAACCTTGCCGGTGATGACCCCGAAGGTGTCCAGATGTACACAAGGACTTTTCGCAAGGCGAAAAAATATGTCGAAAAAGGGGATATCATGTTCGTTGTCGGTAATAATGATATCCTGGTCAATTCGATTCAAAAGTTTTCAAGCGTAATTATTCAAAAGTCAACCAAAGAAGGTTTCTGCCTTTCGGTGACCGAGGCCCTCTGGAAAGGCACGCCTGTTGTTGCCTCGAATGTCGGGGGTATTCCATCTCAGATCAATGACGGCGATAGTGGTTATTTGCTTGACCCGTATGATGTAGAAGGTTTTGCCGACAGGATCGTGCATATCCTCAACAATCCCGATGAAGCCAAAGCTATGGGACAAAAGGCCAAAGAAAAAGTCAGAAACGAATTTCTTATAACGCGTTTGCTGTCAGACTATCTT
>CAYVXS010000408.1:0-3547 GCA_964454885.1 uncultured Pirellulales bacterium | reverse complement strand
TGGCTGGTCGATGTGATACATCCGAACCTGCTTCAGACCATCGAGGGCCAGCCGGTTTTCGTTCATGCAGGCCCCTTCGCCAACATCGCCATCGGGCAAAGCTCCATTATAGCGGACATGCTCGGAACAAAATTAGGCGAATACCATGTCACCGAGAGTGGTTTCGGCGCCGATATAGGTTTCGAGAAATTCTGGAATCTCAAATGCCGTATCTCCGGCCTTGTCCCGGACGCCGTCGTTATTGTTGCCACCGTTCGCGCCCTGAAAATGCACGGCGGCGGCCCAATCGTCAAGCCCGGCCTGCCTCTGAGCGAGGAATATATTACCGAAAATCTCGAACTTCTCGAAAAAGGCTGCGAGAATCTCATCGCTCATATCGAAACAGTCAAACGAAGCGGCGTCCAGCCGGTCGTCTGCGTTAATCACTTCGAAACCGATACGGACAGCGAAACCGAGCTTGTATGTAAAATATCCGAGCAATGCGGCGCTCATGCCGCCGTATCGAGACACTGGCTCAAAGGGGGCGAAGGGGCAATCGAGCTGGCCGAAGCGGTAATCGATGCATGTAATTCGAAGAATAATTTCCAGTTCCTTTACGATCTGGATACGCCGCTCAGAGAACGTATCGAGCTAATCGCCAAAGAAGTTTACGGGGCAAAAGGTGTCACCTATACGGATAAGGCCCTGAAAAAAGCCCAGGCACTGGAAGCCGACCCGGACGCGAGGATACTGGGAACCTGCATGGTCAAAACGCACCTTAGCCTTTCGCACGATCCCGACCTCAAGGGAAGACCGAAAGACTGGGAGCTTCCCATCAGCGACATTTTGATTTATAAAGGTGCCGGTTTTATAGTACCGGTCGCAGGCGCAATCAAACTTATGCCGGGAACGGCTTCCAACCCGGCATTCCGCAGAATTGACGTGGATGTCGATACAGGCAAGGTGCAGGGCCTGTTTTAATCTTATCATATTAAGTAAACTATATCAGAGACGGGAGTATTCAACAGATGGCAGCACAAATAATAGACGGCAAAAAAATCGCCGCCGAGATGAGGGCCGAATTAAAACAGGAAGTAGCCAGACTGACAAAACAGGGAATCGTTCCCGGCCTTGGAGTGATTCTGGTCGGAGACGACCCGGCGTCACAATCTTATGTTACTGCCAAGGAACGCGACTGCGAGGAAATAGGAATTTATTCCGACGACAATCGCCTGCCGGCTTCGACTCCACAGAAAGAGCTTATGTCGCTCGTAGAAAAGATGAACAACGATCCCAAAATCAACGGCATCCTGGTCCAGTTACCTTTGCCCAAAGGGTTTAACGAATCGGAAGTCCTGTTTGCCATCAATCCTGCGAAAGATGTCGATGGTTTTCATCCGGTAAATGTCGGTAAGATGATGATAGGCGAAAAGGCGTTCCTGCCCTGTACTCCTCACGGAGTCGTCCAGTTATTGATACGAAGCGGCGTAACCATCGAAGGGGCCGAGGTGGTCATCGTCGGGCGAAGCAACCTCGTAGGCAAACCACTGGCAAATATGCTCATCCAGAAAAAACCGGACGCCAATGCCACCGTGACTATCTGCCATACACGCACTAAAAACCTTGCCTCCCACACAAAACGTGCCGATATTCTCGTTGCCGCCGCCGGCCGTCCCAATACTATTACAGCGGATATGGTCAAAAAAGGTGTAGTTGTTATTGATGTCGGTGTCAACCGAATCGAGGATGAGACAAAAAAAAGAGGTTATCGCCTCGTAGGCGATGTCGATTTCGAGGCCATAAAGGAAAAGGCCTCACTGATTACACCGGTCCCCGGAGGGGTCGGTCCGATGACCAGAACAATGCTGCTCTACAATACGGTCGAATCCGCTAAAATCTACGCCGGACTCGAGATTGAATAGCAGGAAATTGCTCTTAATTATTAAATCAACTCAGATTATGACTTTATGTTAATGTAGTCCAATTATTTTTAAAAGCATATCATAATATATTTTCGGCCCAATAATGCTATTAAGCGTGATATTATAGGGCATTAATTGCGTAAAAAGCTAATCACACTCCAAACATCAGCATAGTTTCTTGACGGCTCACAAAGATATAGTTATATTGTCAGGCTTTATACAATTTTTAATGTTGTGTTTTGCCCGGCAGGAGCCGGGTCGGATTTTGTATTACCGAGCAAATATCCACAACAAATTGTCAAACCAAAGTAAAAGGAGTAAAAAATGAGAAAAACAGCGTACTTACTCGGTGTTGTGCTGGTAATATTCGCGGCAGGATTTTCACGTGCAGCGAATGCCGGCGGTATGGCCAAGGAGAACACCGAGTTGCGGCAAAAAGTCGATCAGCTCGACAAGGAGCTGGAAGGCCTGAAAAAAATCGTCGCGCAGCAGACTGGTACAACAGTGGACACATTACCCAAGCCGGTATGGTCGAACCTGGACATCCAGCTATATGGCTATCTGAAACTCGATTCGGCTTATGATTCTTCGCGAATCAATAATGGTAACTACGCCAAGTGGGTCGAATCAGAAAGCACCAACGACGACGACAACCAGTTCAATATGACCGCCAACGAGACCCGTTTGGGAATGTTGATTAACGGGCCGGACAATGGTTCAATGAAAACCAGCGGCCGGGTGGAAGTGGATTTTTACGGCGGCGGAGACGAAAACAAGTCCCACCTGATGATGCGCCATGCATATCTTAAATTAGACTGGCCCAAAAGCAGGTTCAATATTATCGCCGGTCAGACATCAGATGTAATCAGCCCCCTGTTTCCACAAACAGTAAATTACAGTGTCGGCTGGTGGACAGGTAATATCGGATACAGACGGCCGCAGCTTAGGTTCACCAAAGAAATGAGGATTAATAAGGATGTCGATTTGAAGCTGGAAGGTGCATTTGCCAGGACAATCGGCAGGAGCGACGCAGTAGCATCACCCAATGGAACGGAATCGGGTGAGGATAAGGGCTTTCCGTCCCTGCAGGGAAGAGTCAGTATTACACTGCCTCTGTATAATCAACAGCAGGCCACTATAGGCTTTTCCGGGCACTCTGGAAAGGAAGAATACGACCTCGATATTACCGGCAACAATACCGAGTTCAAGACGTGGTCGTTAAATATGGATTTCACACAGCCCATCAACAACAAATTGACAATCAAAGGTGAAATATTCACCGGAGAGAACCTGGATGCCTACTTAGGCGGGATCGGGCAAGGCGTGATTACCGACACAACAAAAACGACTTTCTACAAAGAAATCGCCAGCAGCGGCGGCTGGATTGCTGCAAGCCTCGGGCCCTGGAATAATAAGCGTTTCAACATAGGAATTGCCTCGGACGATCCGGACAATAGTGATATAAATACAGGCGACAGGTCTCTGAACCGCTCTGTATTCGGGAACATGTATTACGCTCTTAATAAGCAGACGGATGTGGCCTTCGAGCTTTCGCACTGGCGAACCGAATACAAAGGCCCGGGCGACGGAGACAGCCTGCGTGCACAACTGGCCCTTATTTATAAATTCTGACAGGAGTGCTTTTT